>JAZUNC010000051.1:0-2014 GCA_045603945.1 Acutalibacteraceae bacterium
GTTGGGTCTAGTCATTGTCTTCCTAAGACCGCTTGGCCTCCGACTTAGCTTCTTACAGAGGCTTACCCTGATAAAAGGATTCTCGCTATTGATGCGGACCCTGCCGTGGGGCTTTCCACCGCATTGGGAATAGAGGTGAAAACTACAATCGACGATATCCGCAAGGAGATTATTGCTACCGTTGAGGACGGGCAGACGAAAGAGGCAATAGAGCTTTTGGGCGATGCAAGGTATAAGATTTTTGATGCACTTGTTGAAACTAACGGATTCGCTTTTATTGCCGTGGCCAGACCCCAAAGTGCAGCCTGTAATTGTAAAATAAATTCGTACCTTAAAGAGGTTATCAGTATACTTTCCGAGGATTTCGACTATGTTGTAATCGACGGCGAGGCAGGCATAGAGCAAATCAACCGCCGTGTTATGGAAAAGGTTACCCACCTTTTGCTCGTTACCGACGCAAGCAAAAAGGGAACGCAGGTTATTTCTACCATAAAGCAGGTTGCAGATGAGCTGGTTATGTACAAAAAAATCGGTGCTATCGTTAACAGAGTTCCCGATAAAAGCGTTATTGAGCATATAAATACAAACGGAATTCCCCTTTTGTCCTACATAGAGAATGACGGAAACCTTGCAATTTTCGATATTGAGGGAAAGGATATTACAAAGCTACCCGAAAATTCCCGTATAGTTGAAGGTGTGAAAAAGGCTCTTAATGAGCTTGAGATTTTATAAGGGGTTATTATGAGAGATTTAAAGTATCTTTATGAATTTGAAAACCTTTAGCAGGAAGCAAACAACGAGCTTGTAAAAGAAGCTAAAAATGACGGCGGAATAGCCTTGGGCTATACCTGTTATCATATTCCCGAGGTGCTTCTTAATTGCGGCGATTGCTTCTCGGTAAGGCTTCGTGCACCGAGAACGGGCTCTATGGATATTGCCACCTATTATATGAGCAACTTCCTTTGCGGATACTCTAAAGCAATTCTTGAGCGTGCTATTGAGGGTGGTTACAATTTCCTCAATGGGTTGCTGGCTTCTGAAACCTGTTCCGAAATGAACAGAGCGTTGGAGCATTTTGAGCTTCTTGATTTAGTGCCCGAGAAAAAATTCTTTATGACCTTCCTTGATGCACCATTTAAGGTTGAGGCTCACACATTAAAGCACTATGTTAAACAAACAAGGCTTAAAATATTGGATAAGCTTACGGAGATTTATGGTGTGGATACCTCCGACGAGGCTCTTTTAAAGGCTGTTGATGAGCATAACGAGGTTTGCCGTCTTATGACAGAAATCGGCGATTACCGAAAAGAGGAAAACCCCCGAATTACAGGCTATGAATATCATATCCTTAACCTTGTTACATATTGCTGCCCCAAAGCTCTTATATTACCGAAGCTCCGTGAAACGGCAGAGGAGCTCAAAACAAGAGAGCCCGATGCAAAGAAAAATTACAGAGCAAAAATCGTTGTTGTTGGCTCCGAGATGGATGACCCCGATTTCACAGCTCTTATAGAGGACAGCGGTGCTCTTGTAGTGGCGGACAGATACTGCTTCGGTGCACTTCCCGGCAGGCAGGAGATAAAGATAAAAGAGGGTGAGGATGTTCTTACTCAAATTTGTCTTCATTACCTTAAAACAAGCCAATGCCCGAGATTTATGAGCCACGAAAAAATTCAGGAACGCCGGGATTATGTAAGTAACCTTGTTAAGGAATACGGTGCAGACGGCGTTATGTACGAGCAGCTTAAATTCTGCGAGTATTGGGGCTACGAGAGAGCGTTGGCATCCTACGTTATGACCAACGATTACGGCGTGCCTACTGCGGCGGTTGACCGTCAGTATACGGCATCGGCATCGGGTCAGCTCCGTACCCGTGTGCAGGCTTTTGTTGAAAGCCTTGAAATTAAAAAGATAGCAAAGGAAAGGGAGGCGAAGAAAAATGGCTGAGCTTGGTGATCTTTATTCAAAGGACGGTAAGGCTCTGTTAAAGCACAGAGAATGGCGTGGCTTCAAG
>JAZUNC010000052.1:0-11236 GCA_045603945.1 Acutalibacteraceae bacterium
GCCCATCTCAAAAAGCTCGTCTACAGTGAGGGTCTTGCCTATGACCATATTGGTCTCTATTTCTACACCAAGGGCTTTAAGGGTGTCAACCTCTTTTTGAACGATTTTTTTAGGCAGACGGAATTCGGGAATTCCGTATACAAGCACGCCGCCTGCAAGGTGAAGTGCCTCAAAAACAGTAACCTTATAGCCTTTTTTTGCAAGATCTCCCGCACAGGTAAGACCTGCAGGGCCAGAGCCTACAACTGCAACCCTGTGCCCGTTGGCTTCGGGTCTTTTTATGTTGCCGTCAGAGTGCTCATTGTGCCAGTCAGCAACAAATCGCTCAAGTCTACCGATGCCTACAGGCTCGCCCTTGATACCGCGAACGCATTTTGCCTCACACTGGCTTTCCTGTGGGCAAACTCTGCCGCAAACAGCAGGAAGAGAGGAGGATTTTGAAATTACTTCATAAGCCGCCTCAAAATCTCCCTCTTTAACCTTTTCGATAAAAGCAGGGATATGTATGTTTACAGGACAGCCGCTGACACAGGGCATATGCTTGCAGTTTAGACAACGTGCCGCCTCGTCAAGAGCGGTTTCCTCGGTATATCCTGTGGCGACCTCTAAAAAGTTGTGAGCACGCACCTTGGGGTCTTGCGAAGGCATAGGATTTTTTGTAGGGCTCATATTAGGCATTTTCCTTTACCTCCTTGTTTAAAAGGTTGCAGGTGTCATCATAGCGGTGATGTTCAAAGTCTTTATACATGGTCGAGCGTTCCATAGCTTCGTCAAAATCAACCTCAAAGCCGTCAAAATCAGGACCGTCCACACAGGCGAACTTAACCTTTCCGCCAACCGTAAGTCGGCATCCTCCGCACATTCCCGTACCGTCTATCATTATGGGGTTCATTGAAACGGTAGTTTTTACACCAAAAGGCTTTGTGGTGGCAACGACAAATTTCATCATAACAAGAGGGCCGATGGCAATTACCTCATCGTAATTTTCACCCGATTCAATAAGCTCGCGAAGCGGCTCGGTAACAAGACCCTTGCGTCCTGCAGAGCCATCATCGGTCATAACTATCAGCCTGTCCGAAGCGGCAGAAAACTCGTCCTCTAAAATTAAAAGCTCCTTGCTTCTGAAACCGATTATGGAATGAACCTCACAGCCGAGCTCGTGTAGCTTTTGTGCAACGGGAAGGGCTATGGCACAGCCAACACCGCCGCCAACGACAGCGACCTTTTTAAGCCCATCGGTTTTGGTGGGCTTGCCTAAAGGTCCTGCAAAATCAGAAATGTATTCGCCCTCACGTTTAGCACCCAGCAGGGCGGTGGTAGCACCCACTATCTGAAAAATTATCTTTACAGTGCCCGCCTCACGGTCATATCCTGCAACGGTAAGGGGAATACGCTCACCCTCCTCGTCAACACGCAGAATAACAAACTGACCTGCCTCTGCCTTTTTAGCAACAAAAGGGGCTTCAATATCCATCATCGTAACGGTGGGATTTAAGATTTTTTTATGTACTATTTTATACATTATAAAAACTCCCTAGAGTAAAATACTTTAATGCATTAAAATTATTTTATCATAATTCGGTGTTTTCTTCAACTCGAATTATTTTCCGTTTTGTATAAATTTGCAACATTCTGTAATACTATTTTTATGAAAAAGAAACTGATTACTATAATAACAGGCTTTATAATAGGTATAATAAACGGTCTTTTGGGTGCAGGGGGCGGTATGTTGGCAGTTCCTGCACTAAAGAAGCTGGGCTGCGACCAAAAGGATGCCCACCGCAATGCAGTAGCGGTCATTCTGCCGCTGACGGTGTTTTCTGCCGTGCTTTATATTATAAACGGTAGGGTAGAGCTTTCCGATAGCTTTATATACATCCCTGGGGGACTTGTAGGTGCGGTGGTGGGTACTTTGTGCCTGAAAAAAATATCCTCTAAATGGCTGGGTGTGCTTTTCGGTGGATTTATGATTTATGCGGGAGTGAGGTTGCTGCTTAGATGATAGAGGTAATTGCAGGCTTTTTGTCGGGAGTTATCGGAGCAATGGGGCTTGGCGGCGGAGCGGTGCTGCTTATATATTTAGCCCTCTTCAAAAACACCGACCAGCTTGCGGCACAGGGAATAAATCTTCTTTTTTTCATACCTATCGGACTGCTCAGCGTAATTATATACGCATTTAAAAAACAGATTAAATGGAAAACGGTACTGTTTCTTTCGGTGTCGGGAGTAGTAGGTGCGGCACTTGGGGTATGGGTTTCGGGATATATCGGCGGAGAGCTTGTTGCGAAAATTTTCGGCGGACTGCTCTGTGCGGCAGGACTGTGGCAGATAATATCTTCATTTAAAAGTAAAAAAAGCGGATGAAAACTGATTTCATCCGTTTTTTCTGTTGCAAAAGGCGAACATTTGTGCTATTATAAAATAAGAATATTTGTTCGATTGGAGGAGTCTTCTTTGTCAAGACCAACCCTTACCGAAAAACAGCTTAAGGTGTATAATTTTCTTGTTAAGGCACTAGGCAACGGTATACCGCCCTCTGTTCGTGAAATTTGCAAGGAAACTGCTATAAAATCCACCTCAACCGTTCACGGAATATTAAGTGCTTTGGAAGAGAACGGATATATCGAGCGTGATGCAAGAAATTCCCGCTCTATACGCATTGCAGGTGCATCCTCTACAGCTCAGGTGCCTGTAATCGGCAGAGTAACTGCAGGACAGCCTATTCTGGCGGTTGAGGAAATTGAAGATTATATTCCCTATGCCACCAACGACTCGGCAGGGCTTTTCGCTCTTAGGGTTGTGGGCTACAGTATGAGGGATATAGGTATTATGGACGGTGACCTTGTTATTGCCGATAAGGATGCAGTCGCCCGCCACGGTGATATTATAATCGGTATGGATGGCGATGAGGCAACCGTAAAAAGACTGATAATTAAAGACGGGCAGGTAATATTTATGCCCGAAAATCCTGATTTTGACCCAATCTATCCCGAAAAGCCCTCGGTGCTGGGTAAGGTCATAGGAAGCTATAGAAGGTACTGATATTATGAAACTTGTTGAAATATTTACAGACGGTGCCTGTTCGGGCAACCCGGGCCCTGGCGGTTGGGGTGCTGTGCTTCGTTTTGGCGAAAGGGAAAAGGAGCTTTGCGGTGGAGAAGTAGACACCACCAACAACCGTATGGAGCTTACCGCCGTTATTGAGGCACTTTCTGCTTTAAAAGAGCCTTGCAGGGTGAAGCTCACTACAGATTCAAAGTATGTATGCGATGCCATACTTCAAAAATGGGTCTATTCTTGGCAGAAAAACGGTTGGCGAAAGGCAGATAAAAAGCCTGCCCTTAATGTTGACCTCTGGGAACGGCTTCTCCCTCTTCTGGAAACCCATGATGTACAGTTTTGTTGGGTAAAGGGTCACGCAGGACACCCCGAAAACGAGCGGTGTGACGCCCTCGCAGTAGGCTTTTACAAAAATCTGCAAAAATCATATTGAGCTAAAACAAAAAGCACCGAACAAATGTCGGTGCTTTTGTGTTGGTGGAGATAGTGGGGATCGAACCCATGACCTCTTGAATGCCATACAATCAATACTGCTGATAAATAAAGGGAAAAATCGGGTTTTGTGTGCAATGCGTATGCAATAGAGATATTACAAGTTATCCGTAATCTGTCTCAGAGCATCAAGGTCAGCGTGTTGATAATGGCGGAGAGTATCCACCTCGGTATGCCCCATCAATTCAAGTTTCGCATTGTCATTTCCTATTATTCTATCTGTCATAGATGCAAATGTGTGTCTACAGCTGTATGGTGTCAATTTATGGGTTTCGGTAGATTCAATACCCATAGCCTGTAGTGCTTCCGCAAACACTTTACCATATCGTTTGTTTGTAAGCGGTATTCCACCTTCAAGCTTGCAAAATATTCGCCCGTTTTCGCGGTCACCAATTATATTAAGAATATAATCAGTTATTTTGGGCGATATGGTAACGGTACGCTCTTGACCTGCCTTGGTTTTAATTCCACCGTAAATGCACATTTCTTCACGATTAAAATGTTCTTCTATAGTGCGTGTGAGAAATTCTGTAGGGCGGTAACCTAAATATATATTGCAGTAAATATAATCTGCATAGGGCACGATACCGATATTTTTGCGAACAATATCCACCTCTTGTGTGGTGAAGGGGTGTCGTCTTCCGTTTTCGCCCGACACAAGCAAGTATTGACTCAAATTTATGCCATCTACAGTTCCGCCGCGTGGTATAGCAAACTTATACAGCAGACCTATCAATGCTTTCATATTTTCTTTGGTCCGCTTGCCTTTTTCACAATCATCGATGCACTCTTGCCAGTCGTCAATACCTGTCTCGCTAAAGGGTATAGACCAAACATCGGATAAATGAGCTATAGCCGCTTTGTAACAACCTAATGTGCTTTTGCTCTTGCCTCTTGCTTCGTGTGTCGGAAACCACAAATCGTACATTTCTTTAACGGTAGTATTTTGTGTAACGATATTTTTTGACTTTGTACGTCGCTGGCTCTTAGGTTCTAAATTAGGTAGATAAGCTATAGCTTCGGTTTTCGTTTTAAAGCCACCTTTTGTAGCTTTGTTAGGTATATATTTGCCTGCTTCATTTATACTGTATCCAAATACCTTTGCGGCTACCCAAGTTTTACCCCTTTTATATACGCTGCCTTGTCCGTTTCCTCGGCGTTTCGGTGAGCCTGTGCGAAGCGGTTTAGATTGGTCTTTTCCACAATGAGGGCAAAACACAAAACTATCCGCAATATCGGCCTTGCACTTTAAACAAAGCATAAAAATACCGTCCTTTCTGCAAAACGCTTGCAAAGTTCGGACGGGTATGGTAAAATAAGGCTGCAAGTGGCTGCTAATCACTCTGCAGTCGGCTCCGTCCGACGACGCTCCATCCTGTTCCAGCAGGGTGGGGCGTTTTTATTTTTATACTAATTCATTTTGTAAGAAGCTAACTTATAATCGTACTTTATATAAACTTTATCACCGGATTTATCGATAACGGTAATATCACAGGTCAAAAACTCAATATCACTCTTTTTACCACTCTCTGGACCGAAGCCGTCAAATATAGGTGAAGTTTCCCCCGACAAAACGGTGTCATGTGTTGATAAATAATGCGTTTCATTCGTATCTTTACATAAATATTTATAAGTTAAACTTGTTATTGCATATTTGGAATTGTTAGTATATGTCGCTTCCATCCAAATTGTTCCAATACCGTTTGGCGGCAAAATTTTAGTTTTTAAGTCTATATCTGTGACTTTAACAAGAACCTCGTTTTCAGAAGCGGAAAATATAGAACTACTTGAAGCATCAGACGAACTCTCGCCACCGTATTCCTTACCATAATAACTCTCAAGCCCATACTGTGCCATTGTGTCAAGCTCGCCATTAATAAACATTAACTGAGCGTTGGCCCCTGTATTGCCATAGCCGTCATATGAGTACATAACGATGTGATAATCGTCTGCAGAACTTCCTGTTTCCGATGTTTTTGTTCCAAATGAACCAACGATATCATACACTTCCGAACGGGACATACCACTTCTTAGCTGATTGTATTCGTTAAGTGTGATAAGTTCTTCATCTATTGCAGTACCGTTATCTTCTTGTGACAAACCAGCTTGATTTTTGTCAGAATCTAAACCAACTATAACTGCATTAATAACAGCTGTAACAATAAAAAACACTACGGCACATATGAGAAAAAGAATTATCCATATATGTTTATTTGAAGATCTGTTGACAGTTGACGTCATCCATGTTTGGTTTTCGGGGGTATAGTTTTTTGCAAAAGCGTGAAGCTCCTCAAAACTCGGCTCGTCGGGGTCTTGTATCCATATAGTGATATTACATCCGTATGATTTCCCATCTGCTCCGCCGGTAATGCATCTAACAACACCCTCAATATCATATTTTGGGTTTTCTTCAAGAAATGGAGAAATATTTTCGGCAAGTGAAGCGGATAAATAACCAATATGATTACCATTGCGGTTGTAAATCTTTATTGCGTTTTCGTCATACTCGTTGCCGTAGTCATGAACAAGTATAATGCGGTCACCTTCTTTTAATGAAGGCAATAAGCTTTGTATGGGAATATTGTGGTCGTTAAGTTTAGTTACACCAACTATTTTTGTCTCGGTGCAAAAATCTTTATCTATCATATTAACTCCTATATTATACAACTGGTAAATCCGACTGCTTTACCGAGGATGCGGATTTCATTAAGCTCTTCGCCTGAATAAGTGAGTGGCTCGAAGTTACTATTGCAAGCCATAAGAGTTAACGTGCCTTTAGAAAGAAAAACCTTTTTTAAGGTAGCTTCGTCACCTATTAGTACGGCGGCTATTTGTCCGTTATCTACGGTAGGTTGCTGACGGATATAAACTATATCACCGTCACATATACGGGCATCTATCATACTGTCGCCCTTGCAACGAAGAGCAAAATCGGCCTTGATATTTTCAGGAATATCAACATCACATTCGATATTTTCCTGTGCAAGTATCGGCTCACCACAGGCAATAGTTCCAAGAAGCGGCACCTTATTGAATTTAGGTACGGGGAGTATATTATCAATAGTAAAATAACTCTCTTCTTCATCCCAACCCATTATCAAAGCGGGACTAATCTGTAAAACAGAAGCCAATGATGCTATCTTGTCTCGCTTCATATTAGCGATATAGCCATCTTCCCACTTTTTAACAGTGCTTTTTCCCACGCCTACAGCGTTTCCTACCTCTTCTAAGGTCAATTTTAACTGTAATCTTCGTTGTTTTAAGAGTTTTCCAATTTCCACAAACTCACTTCCTTTGATATAAGTATACCACAAAGTTTCTAAAAAGCAACTATTTTTTCAAAAAAGCGAAAAAAGTTTCCTAAAGGGGTTGACAAAACAAAAAAGCCGTGCTATTATGTTTGTGTCCTAAAGGAAACTTTGAAAGGAGGTCACTCGATGAACATTCAAGAATTGAACGCGGAATTAGCTCGTCAAAAAATTTCGATTCCTGAACTGGCAAAGCGTATGGGAGTGAGCAAAAAGCTGATTTATTCACGCATAAAAGGAGAAACTTCCTTTAAGCATGATGAAATCTGCAAGATAATTCATATACTCTCTCTCGACGAAAATAAAATGCTGCTTATTTTTTTTAACAACCAAGTTTCCTAAAAGAAACAAAACTCAAAAGAAGAAAGGGGTGATGTGTTTTGATTTGTACCTGCGGCACAAAAGTTGATGACAATGTAAACTTTTGTCATAAGTGTGGAAAAAAGTTAAAAGAGGTCTGCGACTGTTGGATAAGAAAAGAGCCGTACAACTGCGGACAGGATAAATGTCCCGGTTATAGGCTCTATACCTTAATTAGAAACTCCGGTGAGTTTCAAGGCTAATTCACAACCGAAATCTATCAC
Organism: Acutalibacteraceae bacterium; assembly: GCA_045603945.1. Taxonomy (GTDB): domain Bacteria; phylum Bacillota; class Clostridia; order Oscillospirales; family Acutalibacteraceae; genus SFWF01. Next base: position 7,445 of record JAZUNC010000052.1, read on the forward strand.
GAACTGGCGAATACCTTCGGCGGTAAACTTACCCGCCGTGACTAATGCCTTTTTAATTCGCGTTGCGGCTAACTGCGTTTTAGGCGTTTCGGTAATTATATCGGGTAAAGATGCAATGAGCTTTTCTTTTTCCATTTCGAGCAACTCATCTTCTTCCGATATTAATTCTTTTATTGCATCCAACGCTGACGATGTCCACGGAAAAGCAGTACCACATGAACAACAGAAAGCAGGCACCGTAAAACTGCCACCCAATGTTACAACGCCGTCAACATGGTATTCCCCTCTAATATGTGCACCACATTCGGGGCAAGCACATATTGTCTTGGCACCGCATTTATCACAATACTCTTGAGATAAGCTGCTACTGATTTCTAAATTCGGTGTAATGCAATGACCGTTTAAACAAATTTGTGCCGTACGATAATATCCCATTTTTTCACCACCTTTCAAGGTGATTATAACAAACATCATTTTTGCAGTCAACTGCATAAAAAAAGCCGCCCTCGGTGGGGAAAACCGAGAAGCGGCAAAGAAAAATATCTTTATTAAATTATATCCTCAAATTGAGGATATGTCAAGAAGGAGGTTATATAATGCCTGAAAACCGACCTAAGACCTTAGAGGAAATTGAAGCATTACCTAAAGAAATGCTTACACCCTCTGATATTGCAGGATATATAGGATGTCACCCTCACGCCATCAATCTACAAGCAAAAGAGTGTGACGACCCATTCCCGTTCCCTATTATTAAATTGGGAAGACAAGTTAAGATACCAAAAACACCATTTTTAAAAGCCATGCGTGGCGAAACTGCATAAAGGAGAAATAATTATGTTAAGAACTTTAGCCCTATTTGAATTCGTTTTATATGTAGCACCGTGGATGCTCTTTGCATTCGTTTGCCTGGTTGCGATGATATTCTACGGAGCACGCGAAGACATAGCAAAAGAACAGCCCACCGAGAAGGATAAAACAATATCATACCTCGAAAGGAAAATACAGTTCCTTGAGGGTAAAAAGATAATCAGAACAGCTAACGAGTACTACCGTTCTGCAGACAAGGAGGTAAAGAAATGAGCATCCTTGTACAACAGGTAATGGACAAGCTTAACCGAGAGATAACAGATGTTAAAGGCAACTATGCCGCCGATGTTATGAAACAATCTGTAAAAGATACGCTGATATCTTTCAGTAATCAAAACGACGAGTTTGCAGAGGCAATTCTAAATTGCACTAAGTCTTTTAAAGAATGTATGGAAGCGGTGGCAAAGGACTTCGAGCAAGGCATCAGCGACTATGAAGCTTACCGCCGTGCAGTAAAATTTTACTTTCCTACGGCCGAGGTAGATTTTCAAATGCGTATCCGCACCAAACAGCACGATAAAATACTTTCCTTTAAGCTTACTGATTTAATGGGAGGTAATTGATATGCTGAGAGTTGTTAAAGCTACCGCTCCGGGTATGGAAGCAAGGCTCGGCAACGGCAAAGACCACCCTCATATTGGTCTTAATGTAACCGCCGAGGCAAACTGTGCACAAAACGGTTGGCACGCGGCAGAAAACCCTCTTGACTGCCTCTCGTACTTTTCGTGGGATGGAAAGAATGAGTTTTATTTATGTGAAGCGGGCGGAGATATCCACGAAGACGGACATGCATCCCGCATCAGCTGCACCGAGCTTACTATATTAAAACGGCTTAGTCTTACCGAATTTGTTGCCGAAGCAGTCAGGTATATTATCAGCCATCCGCACCGACCTTTACATAGCAGCATACACAATACGGTTAATATTGGCCGCGAAAATCATTTCGGAATAGCTTGCGGAGAGCGTCCCACCATATCCGCCGCCGAAGGATGTGTGATTGCCCTTATCCGCCGAACTAAAGGCGGAACTATAACAGCCATCCATATCGAAGAGGTTGGAGAGAAAAATAAGGTCAAGCCCAATATACGGTACGGAGTTGATTCACAGGGTTATTTGTACGAAGATAGGGGGCATAGACTGTGAGTGCAAATGAATTTCAAACCATGCCGCCACTATCGGAAAACGCAAAAGCAATGTTAACCAAACAATTTGATAACTATTTGTTTTTCGAGATCGTAAAAAAGGGAGTAAGGAAATACACCTGCACCGCCTGCAAAAAGACCTTTGAGCGTGGCGTAGCAGTTATGCAAAGAACTACAACTCCCCAGGACAGGATGCTTTGGCACGCCAAGCATAGAGAGTTTAATGATTGCCCTCTGTGTGGAACTAAAAGCGAGACTATAAACATTAAAATTACAAAGCCTACAAAAATCCACACATATATTCATACCTGTGTTTTTTCTGCAAACTCTCCAGACGACGTGTGGATACGGTGCTTCAATCATTGGCAAGAGTTTGACGATAGTCTTAAAGCTAATTGCGGCTTTTACGAGGTTATGCGTTATCACCTACAGCCCGGCAAGGCGGAAAGTTGGGACAGATACAGTAACGGTTGGCATAAAAATAAAATTCATCACGATGCTTTTGTGTGGAATCACGGCACTTATTGCGAAAAATACGATTATAGCTTTTACGAAGACGGTATACCGCTTTCAGCAACCTTTCTTAAATATAACGGTTATAAATATTCAACCACAGCACCCTGTGTTAAATACCTTTGTTGGTATGCAATACATCCTCAAATAGAGATGCTTTCAAAACTTGGACATTATGGGCTTTTATGTCAAATGCTATACCACAACAGCGACTGCAAATCCATCATAGATTGGTCAGCCAAAAAACCTTGGGAGCTCTATCGTATGTCGAAGGCAACCTATACTGCGTGGTGCAACAAATATTATATGGATATGGATATACTTAAACTCTTCCATTATATTAAAGGCTCTACCAATAAGGACCTTAAGCTCGCTAAAAGAATATGCGATTTTAACACAAATATTAAAAACGCTAAGAAAATGGTTCGTATGGCACGGCAATATAACACCACCTGCAAGGATATTATGCACTATTGCGAAAAGGTATCGCAAAACTCTGCAGGGGCGTGTTGGCAATGCCCGGGAATTACCGTCAGAGAAGCTTATCAGACATGGCTTGATTATCTGAATATGGCTGAGGTAATCGGCACAAACAAAACCATATCGGTGTTTCCGGCAGATTTAAAGGCTGCACACGACCGTCTTGTGGTCTCACACAAATACCACTGCGAGCAAATGACCTTAGCCGAGCTTAAAGAAACTGCAAAGACCAAAGCAGTTTCGCTTAATAAGAAGTTCCCTAAAGTCGATAAGATTTACGGTGCCATACATGACAAATATGCATATTCAAATGATATGTATTCTATTGTGGTTCCCCAGAACATGGAAGATGTTGTGCTTGACGGCCTCGTTCTCGACCACTGCACCAATAAGGCAGACCTTTACTATGACCGTATATCCTGCAAAGAGAGCTTTATCCTGTTTTTGCGAAAAACGAAAACACCCGACAAGCCTTGGTACACCTTAGAGGTTGAGCCGAACGGACCCGTCAGACAGAAGCGGAGCACAGGCGACAAGCAATATCCCGACCTTGAAGCGGCTATACCGTTCTTAAAAGAATGGCAGAAGGTATTATCAGAGCGGCTCACAAAGTCCGACCGCAATCTTGCAAAGAAATCACAGCAGCTACGAAAAGAAGGTTATGCCGAGCTTAAACGCACTAAAAAGATTATTCATTACGGCGAGTTTGCAGGAAAGCTTTTAGCTGATGTACTTGAAGCTGACCTTATGGAAGTAGAAACCGCATAAAAAGGAGAATAATTATGGCTAA
>JAZUNC010000053.1:0-3184 GCA_045603945.1 Acutalibacteraceae bacterium
GCTCGCGAACTATTGCAGGACCCTCCGCATAGAAAAGCTCCATACCGATTTTAACAAAGGGCTTCTTACCTGTGAATTTATCGAGGAAGCCTAAGCATTCTTCCTTGCTTGCAAAATCGCAAGCGATGATTACGTCTTTACCCATTAGTGTGCGCCTCCTATAATTTCTTTAAGTGAATTAATTTTATACTTTTCCATAACTTTGGGCAGATCTTCAATGATATTCTTACAAGCATAAGGCTCAATAAGATTTGCGGCTCCGACCTGAACAGCGGTAGCACCTGCAAGCATCATTTCTATAACATCTTCGGCGGTAGTAATGCCGCCCATACCGATAATGGGAATGTTTACTGCTTCATATACCTGATAGACCATACGAAGAGCTACAGGCATTATGGCACTTCCTGAGAAACCGCCCATTTTATTGGCTATAACAGGCTTTTTAGTGTTTAAGTTTATTCTCATGCCAAGCATAGTATTTATCATACTGATGCCGTCTGCACCTGCTTCCTCGCAAGCCTATGCAATAGCAACTATATCGGTAACATTTGGAGAAAGCTTAATATAAACAGGCTTTGTAGTAACAGCCTTTACTGCCTTTGTAACCTCGGCCGCAGATTCGGGGCAGACGCCGAAGCTCATTCCGCCGCCGTGAACATTAGGACAGCTTACATTTACTTCAAGCCAGCCTACCTGCTCTTCCTTATCGATTTTTTCACAGCAGTAAACATATTCATCTATAGAAAAACCGCTTATGTTTGCCATTACAGGCTTATTAAAACACTTTTTCAGCTTGGGGAGTTCTTCGGATATTACCTTTTCTACTCCAGGATTCTGAAGACCTACTGAGTTTATCATACCAGATGGACATTCAGCAATTCGGGGAGTGGGGTTGCCGAAACGAGGCTCTTTAGTCGTTCCCTTAAAGGAAAAGGTGCCAAGCATATTAATATCGTAAAGCTCAGCAAACTCGTAACCAAAGCCAAAGGTGCCTGAGGCTGGAATAATGGGGTTAGAAAGCTCAATACCGCTGAGGGTAACCTTAGTGTCTACCATATTATCTCCTCCTTTATGAGCACGGGGCCGTCTTTACAGATACGCTTATTGCCGTACTTTGTTTTACAAGAACAACCCATACAAGCACCAAATCCACAGCCCATACGCTCTTCAAAGCTGAACTGACCGCTTGTTACTGTTGCGTTATAAAGAGCTTTTAGCATAGGCTCGGGTCCGCAGGTATAAAAGTATGTATAATCCCCTACCTCAGACAAAGCATCGGTAACAAAGCCTTTCATACCGTAACTACCGTCGGCGGTAGTTACATATACCTTACAACCGAGTTTTTTAAATTCATCTTCATAAAAAACGTCTTTATCGGTGTTAAATCCAAGTATTACAGAAACCTCTTTACCCTCTTTTATAAGAGTTTTTGCAAGGGCATACATAGGGGGAACTCCAACACCGCCGCCTACAAGCAGAGGCTTATCGCCCGCGGGGGCAACATCATAGCCGTTACCGAGACCTGTAAGCACATCCAGCTCAGCTCCCACGCCAAGAGTAGACATATACTCTGTTCCCTTGCCTACCACCTTATAAATGATAGTGAGGGCATCCTTTTCAAAATCGCAGACAGAAATAGGTCTGCGAAGATAGAAGCCGTCCAGCTTGATATTTACAAACTGTCCTGTTGCGGTGATATCCGAAGTATCGCCCGACAAGGTCATTTTATAGACATTATCGGCAATACAATCGTTTGAAAGTACAGTAAAAATTTCCTGTTTCATTATTTACCTCTTAAGCATCAATAGTAGAAATTGTAAGGGTGGTTTCTTCAAGAACATCAAGAAGAACCTTAACTGTATCAAGTGCAGTGAAGAGAGTAACGTTGTTTTCGGTAGCAGTACGGCGAATTTCTGCACCGTCGCTGAGCTGGTCTTTAGAAGAAATATCGCGGGTATTGATAACATATGCGATATAACCCTGACGGAGTGCATCTATTATCTCGTCGCTGTCCTCGTTAATCTTTTTAAGAATATGGGTGCGTATACCATTCTCTTTAAGGAATTTTGCAGTGCCTGATGTAGCCTGAATATTAAATCCAAGATTATAGAAACGGCGGATAAGAGGTAATGCCTCTTCCTTATCTTTATCTGCGATGGTAGCAAATACTGTACCGTAGTTCTGAAGCTTCATGCCGCTTGCCTGAAGTGCTTTATAAAGTGCACGGTTAAGCTTATCGTCGTAACCGATAGCTTCTCCTGTAGATTTCATTTCGGGAGAAAGATATGCATCAAGTCCGCGAAGCTTATTGAAGGAGAATACGGGCACCTTAACGTACCAACGCTTTTTCTCCTCAGGATAGAGGGAGAAAATGCCAAGCTCCTTAAGGCTCTTTCCGAGAATGACCTCGGTAGCTATATCTGCAAGGCTATAACCTGTAGACTTGGAAAGGAAAGGTACTGTACGGGAAGAACGGGGGTTTACCTCGATGATATAAACATCGTCATTGTCATCTACAATGAACTGAATGTTATAAAGTCCTATAATGCCTATTCCAAGACCGAGCTTTTTAGCATACTGCAGAATTGTACCCTTAACCTTGTCGGAAACACTAAAGGTGGGATATACGCTGATAGAGTCGCCCGAATGGATACCTGTACGCTCGATAAGCTCCATAATACCCGGAACGAAAACATCTCTGCCGTCACAGATAGCGTCTACCTCTACCTCTTTACCCTGAATATACTTATCAACAAGAACAGGCTTGTCCTCGTCAATCTGAACTGCTGTCTGGAGATAATGACGGAGCTGTTCCTCGTTAGCAACAATCTGCATTGCACGTCCGCCAAGCACGAATGAAGGACGAACAAGCACAGGGTAGCCAATCTCAGCGGCGGTAGAAACACCTGCTTCAATAGAGGTTACAGCCTTGCCCTTGGGCTGAGGAATTCCAAGCTCGGTAAGAAGCTTTTCAAAGGCATCACGGTTTTCTGCACGCTCAATAGCGTCGCAGTCTGTACCGATTATCTTTACTCCCCTCTTCATAAGAGGCTCTGCAAGGTTAATTGCAGTCTGTCCACCGAGAGATGCTATAACACCTTCGGGCTTTTCGAACTCGATGATGATCATAACATCTTCCGGAGTAAGGGGCTCGAAATAAAGCTTATCTGCAGTAGTATAGTCG
>JAZUNC010000054.1:0-1892 GCA_045603945.1 Acutalibacteraceae bacterium
TATCATTATTTTTTAAATGTTTTTTATCCAGAACAATTTTATTTTCCGTTGGAGAATAATAACCGGAATAATCTTTTCCTTTTAAATCTTCAAAGAAAATAAGTGTATCTTTTAATTGCGGGTACTTTGCGAAAAGCTTATCGTGTTTGAGATAGTTTTTAAGTATAGGTTTACCAAATTCATATTTCTGCAAAAACTTATCATCAAGCTCTGCAAATCTTTCAGCATCCTTTTCGGTCCAGTGTTTCTTTTTATCCAACTTTAAATATTCTTTGTAGTCAGGATCGTCCTTTACAAAAATATCTCCGTTAGGATAAAACACCATTTCACTGTCGTCTATCTCATAAATCCAAACGCCACCAGAATCACGAATAAGACCTAATTCATTCCAGATTTGTTCTCGGTCCGCTCCCTGGCTTTCCATCTGTTCTGCCTGGGCTACAAGGCTAGTATCATCAGCTTTGGCAAAACTAAATTGAATGTTTTTGGAATTTTTCGAACTATCCTGCATAGAATTATTATTGACAGTAGTCTCATTTTCGGGTATACTGTTGTTAGAGTGAGATTGATACACGCTTTGGGCGTACACCTCGTGGACTTTTTTTAAGTCAGCGAGAAATTCAGTCTCACTTTGTTTTTGTTTTATTGCCTCGTTTAGACCTTTTAAGTTCGGAATATCTTCTATACCTGTTTTTATCATTTGCTTATTAACCAATAAAGGCTCGTTACCATACTTCGTCGTAACTTGCTCAAGATAATAAACCAACCCATCTTGATTTACTTTAATATAGATAATTCCTACTTTTCCGTTGTCGCGTTTTAAAACAAAAACTTTATCATAATTTTCTACAATATAAGGTATTTGCTTAATATCTTCACTCGTAACCGGATATTTTTCATTTGTACCTTCGCCGTGAGAATTTTTTATATGCCGAATATCATTATCTCTCAAAGCATGTGAGTAGCCGGTAATATCTATTTCTTCAGATACCTCTGCAATTAATCTTTCAGAAACCTCCGCATATTTCTTATAATCCTCAGTATTTTCTTTACCATAAGCGGAATCGACATATCTATCAATTTCTGCCTGCGTAACACCAAAACTAAACTTCACCCCACCGCTATTATCGGCGGTGTTTTTTTGTGTTTGTGACTGTACCGCTTCGGAAAGCATTCGGTTAAAGCTATCTTCCAGGTGAGAAATTTCAAACAAAATATCCTGATGACCTGCAAGCTTTTTCTTAAGGTAATTAAAGAAATCACGTAAATACTGGATAATTGCGTTTCTGTCTTTGATTTCGAGGTCACTTAAAAGACTTTCAAGGCTTGAGCCGTCTTCGGAAAACAGCACCTTTCCCACAAAATCCGAAAACATTTCCGCTTCCAGGTTTGTATCTTTGGAATAGTTTTTACTTATCATTTTCTGATAAGCATCTTCTAGGGTTTTCAAATCGCCTTTTTTAAGTCCTGTACTCTGCTTCAACCAATTTTTAAAAGCTTTCGATTTCCTTACGGCAGAAACAAATCGACCATAAGCAACAGTGCCCTCGCCGAAGTGAGTTAGTTCGTGCTTGAAAACGAATTTAATAGGGTTAACACCTGCGAAACCTAAATGTATAATACCGGTATCTTTATCAAAATATCCGTCAGGCAGCTCGCCGTCATATTTTTCGCCTGTCAACCTCTCAATAGTCTCGCGAGTGATATGCTCGAATTGCACCTTAACACCCAAAGCATTACAGACTTTTGTTATAAAATCCTGTTCTTTCTTATCAACACGGTGCCGCTCCCCGCTTTGGAATATCCGCTTACCGCTCCCTACATTTTCATTATTTGTAGGGACAGGTGTTCCCGATAATCCGTTAACTTCATCTGCAGGCAATATGAAGTCG
>JAZUNC010000055.1:0-2410 GCA_045603945.1 Acutalibacteraceae bacterium
AAGGTGGTTTTTTATATGAAAGCTAAGCACATACTTTGGATATTTACAGGTGTTGTTGCCGTTGTTACTATGGCTGTTGGCGTTGCCGTTTTAGTTGACCGTTACATTTCCCGCAAAGAATGTCCCGACGGATATATCGAATGTGACAACGACGATATTGAAGAAGTTATCGAGCAGTAAACATATACCTTGCCCCGTTCGTAACGAACGGGGCTTTTATTAGTCTGTATTGCCTTGTTTTTTGTTCATTTTCACCTTTACCACCATTTAATAAGCTTAGATTCTCCACAAATTTGTGCATTTTGTACAAATTTACGACTAAATTTGTATTATTAGACACTTGCATTTTTTAACATATTAGAGTATTATATATGAAGAGATGATTATACTCTTAATAAAGGAGAATATATATGAAAGAATACACAGCTAAATTTTTAAAGGAACAAATCGAGAAAAAGCTTTCTCACAACTTCGGTGTTTCTGCCGATGTTGCTTCTGACGAGCTTTTTTACAAGGCAACGGTTTTAGTGCTTCTTGATATTATGCGTGACCGCAGAACTAATTTCAAAAAGTCTGTAGCCGACAACGAGGCCAAGACCGTGTATTATTTAAGCATGGAATTTCTGATGGGCCGCTCTCTTAAAAACAATCTTTACAATCTCGACCTTACCGACAACATGAAAAAGGCTCTCAAGGGCTTGAATGTTGACCTTGACTCGCTTTATGAATTAGAGCCTGACGCAGGTCTTGGAAACGGTGGTCTTGGCCGTCTTGCAGCCTGCTTTTTAGACGGTCTTTCTACAGGCGGATATCCTGCGATGGGCTACTGTATTAAATATGATTTCGGTATATTCCGTCAAAAGCTTGTAGAGGGTTGGCAGACCGAGCTTCCCGACAACTGGCTCCCAGGTGGAGAAGTGTGGCTTGAACACAGACCCTCAGGCGAATGCGAAGTTCATTTCGACGGTTGGATTGATGAATGCTGGGATGGAAAATTCCATCATGCTCAGCATCGTGATTACAGCGTCGTTAAGGCTGTTCCCTACGACCTTATGGTTGCAGGAAAGGATGGCAAAACCGTAAATGCTCTTCGTCTTTGGAGTGCAAAAGCTCCTGAATTTAATATGTCTGCATTTAACCGCGGTGATTATATAGGTGCTATGGAGCAGCAGGCTCAAAGCGAAGCTATCAGTAAGGTGCTTTATCCCGAAGACAATCATTTCGAGGGTAAATCTCTTCGTCTTCGTCAGCAGTATTTCCTTGTATCTGCTTCGATTCAGGATATTCTGCGTCGTCACCTTAATCAGTACAATACTCTTGAAAACCTTGGAGAAAAGGTTGCAATCCATATCAACGACACCCACCCCGCCCTCTCTGTACCTGAGCTTATGCGTTTCCTTTTGGATGAATGCGGTTACGAGTGGGAAAAGGCTTGGGGCATTGTAAACAAGACCATTGCTTACACCAACCACACCGTTATGCAGGAAGCTTTAGAGTGTTGGAGCGAAGACCTTTTCAAAACCAGACTGCCCAGAATCTATCAGATAGTTAAAGAAATAGACAATCGTTTCCGTCACGATATGTACGAGCTTACAGGTGATGCAGGAATAGTTGAGCGTACAGCGATTATTTCTGGCGGAGTTGTTAAAATGGCAAATCTCAGCGTAATTGCCAGCCACCATGTAAACGGTGTTTCACGACTTCACAGCGATATTCTTAAAGACAGTCTTTTCAACGACTATTTCAGAGTAACACCCGAAAAGTTCACCAACGTTACTAACGGTATTGCCCACAGAAGATGGTTATGTCAGTCTAACCCCAAGCTTTCTGCTCTTATTACAGAGCTTATTGGCGACGGCTTTATCCAGGACGCTTCCGAGCTTCAGAAGCTCAAAGCCTTTGAAACCGACAAGGCTGTTCTCGGCAAGCTCGAGGCTATCAAGCTCGCCAACAAAGAGCGTTTTGCAAAATACGTTAAAGAACAGACAGGTGTTGTGCTTAATCCTAACTCTATTTTCGACATGCAGGTTAAGCGTCTGCACGAATATAGGCGTCAGCATCTTAACGCACTTCACATTATTAACGACTATTTGTTTATCAAAAACAATCCTAATGCACCCTTTACTCCTAAGACATACATCTTCGGCGCAAAGGCAGCTCCAGGATACCTGCTTGCTAAGCAGATAATTCAGATGATTTCCTGTCTTGCCAATGTTATTGACAAGGATCCCGCCTGCAAGGATAAACTTAAGGTCTTCTTCCTTGAAGATTACAGAGTAACAATGGCAGAGCTTATGATACCTGCCGCAGAAGTAAGTGAGCAGATCTCTCTTGCATCTACCGAAGCCAGCGGAACAGGTAATATGAAGTTTATGATGAACGGTGCAATAACCCTCGGAACAGAGGATGG
>JAZUNC010000056.1:0-13157 GCA_045603945.1 Acutalibacteraceae bacterium
TTATTTTGTCACTTTTCATACCATCACCTCCATATAAACATAGTTTATGTTTACTTTTCGGTGAAATATATGTTATAATTCATGTTATAGATTATGTTATTAAATGTATGGGGGATAAAATATATGAATCAGCCACTAAAAAACGAAATTACAGAAATATGTATGTTGTCTATTCTTAAACAAAACCCAAGAAACGGATTTGACTTAGTTCTCGAACTCGATAAATATATCGGGCTTAAAAACATTGTACACGAACACTGTTTTTATTCTCTTCGAAAAAATGGATATTGCATACTTGTTTTCGAAGAGTATAAAGGAGAAAAACAAGGTGTCTATCATATTACTCCAAAAGGTATAAGTCGCTTAAAAGATTTTTCAAATCTGAAAAAATCTATTGATGAAATATATAATCTACTTTTATCAATTTAATGTTTTTCCTATGCTTTCGGCGGCTTTATCTATTATTCGCTGTATATGTCGCGAAGAATAGTTAAGCATTTCGGCTATCTGCTCTAAGGTGTCTCCGTAAATGTACTTTCTGGTTAGCACTTCTCGCTGCATAAAATTTTTGTGGGAGGATATTATATCTTCTATTTTAGAGGACCTGCTCTCGCAGTCCTCTATTTCTCTTTTTATGCTGTTTGCTGTGGCGGTATATACCGCCATATCCGTTCTCAGCCTCTGTGCCTTTGCCATACATATTCTGTACTGCTCTAAATAATCCTTTGCTTCTCTTTTGGTCATATTTTTCCTGCCTCCTTTAAAGCAAAATACTGCCCGTATGAATATTTTGTGCTATGCACTCGGTTATACTCTGTAACCTCTCGCACAGCGACAGCTATCGGTGACGACGAAAACTTTTTTCTGTTTTCTCGTTGCAGGGCAAAATATGCCTTCCCCGCCTTTTCGCACCTGACGCTGCAATAATCACCTTCCCCTCTAAGCTTCGAGCCACAAAAACGACAATGCGTGTTTCTTTTTTCCTCATAATTTCGAGAATGACAATTAGGACAGCGTTTTATACGCTCATATGGCGGTGTGCTGAGTCCATGGGTTTCAAACACCACCTCTACATACTCAAATTCGCTGCCGCAGTCCGTACAACGGTACATTCTATCACTCCTCCTTAAAAATCACTTGACTTTTACTTAACTTCGTAATATAATTCACTTAAACCGATGAAAATTACTAATTTTCGTAACTTTGAGGTAATTATATTACGAGTTTTAGTAATTGTCAAGGACATTTTTACGATTTTTAGTAATTTGTTGAAATCAGACTAAGGAGAAGCCTTATGAATGAAATTTATGCACGAATTGAAACACTGTGCAAATCACGCAGTATGAACATCACCGAGATGTGCAAGCTCTGCACCATACCCCGTGCATCACTTACCGACTTTAAAATGGGAAGAATTAAAAGCCTTTCTGCCTCCACTCTGCAGAAAATTGCCGAATACTTCTCGGTAAGTGTTGAATATCTATTGTCAGGAGAAGCCCCGAATCCCGACGACATAAATCTTAAAATCGCATTGTTCGGCGGAGAAAAAGGTATTACCGATGAAATGCTTGAAGAGGTAAAACGCTTTGCCGCCTATATTAAGGAAAGAGAAAATGGAACTAAGCAAACTTTATAATATTGCCGAAAACGAAAATATTACGGTGTTTTTTAATCCTATGCCACACTGTCGAGGAATGGTGTTAGACAATGAAAACGGATGCTACATAGGCCTTGACAGCTCATGCAGTACCAGTGAGGAAAAGGTCATTCTCGCACACGAGTTAGGACACTGTATGACCGGAGGTGGATATACACTTGACGGTGACAGCGTTATACGGGTCCGCCTTGAAAAAAAGGCTGACAGTTGGGCGATAGAAAGGCTTATCCCTCTTAAGGAGCTTAAGTCCGCTATAAAACAAGGGGATGAAGCCGTCACCTGTCTGGCAGACCGTTTTGGTGTCACCGAGGACTTTATGCTAAAGGCTATAAAACACTATCTTGCAAAAACGGCATAAAAAATTGACAAATTTTTAACAAAACAGTTGCAACCTTGAAATAAAAAGCGTATAATGGTTTTAATACATTAAAGTATTAGGAGGAAACAGATATGTACGATCGTATTTACAATTTTTCTGCAGGACCGTCTATGCTTCCCGTTCCTGTTTTAGAGCAGGCAAGGGATGATATGATGAACTATAACGGCTCGGGTATGAGCGTTATGGAGATGTCCCACCGTTCGAAGGTTTACGATGCTATTATTAAACAGGCTGAAGCAGACCTTCGCGAGGTTATGAACATTCCCGATAATTATAAGGTAATGTTCTTACAGGGCGGTGCTTCTATGCAGTTCGCTAACGTGGCTATGAACCTTATGAAGACAGGTAAGGCTGACTATATTGTTACAGGTCAGTTCTCTGGCAAGGCTTACAAAGAGGCTCAAAAATTCGGAGATGTTCATCTTGCCGCTACCACAAAGGACGAAAACTTCACACGCATCCCCCGTCAGGAGGAGCTTGACCTTCGCCCCGACGCAGACTATGTTCACATCTGCTTTAACAACACTATTTTCGGAACTAAATGGGACTACATCCCCGACACAGGAGATGTTCCCCTTGTAGCAGATATGTCTTCCTGCATTTTGTCCGAGCCTGTTGACGTTAGCAAGTTTGGTCTTATTTATGCAGGTGCTCAGAAGAACGTTGCTCCTGCAGGTCTTACCATCGTTATCGCTCGTGAAGACCTTCTTCGCGAAGACCTTGCGGCAACCGTTCCCACCATGTGTAATTACGCTACCATGGCCGCTAACGATTCTATGTACAACACTCCCCCCTGCTACCCCATCTATGTTTGCGGACTTGTTCTTAACTGGATTAAGGGTCTCGGCGGACTTGAGGCTATGAAGAAAATCAACGCTGAAAAAGCTGCAATGCTTTATGAGTGCTTAGAGAACAGCAAGCTCTTTAAGAATCCTAACGATGTGGCAAGCCGTTCTATGATGAACGTAACCTTCCGTGCAGAGGATGAGGAGATCAACGCTAAGTTTGTAAAAGAAGCAACCGCTGCAGGCTTTGCAAACATCAAGGGTCACCGCTCTGTCGGCGGTATGCGTGCATCCATCTACAACGCAATGCCCACCGAAGGCGTAGCTGCTCTTTGCGAATTCATCAAGAAATTCGAAGCAGAAAACGCTTAATCTATTCGACAAAAAAAAACAAAGGAAGTATGCAATAATGCATACTTCCTTTTGTTTTGTAGGTTAAAATTTAGAACTTTCTTATTTCAAGCCTGTCGTCATCTTCGCCCTTTTCAATATTTTTAACAACTATAAAATAGCTATAGCTGTCGTTTACCTTTACACTTACACGGTCTCCGACACGGCAACCCATAAGGGCACTTCCCAAAGGTGATTCCTTACTGATTATATTCTGAAATGGGTCGCGACGGAGAGTGGTAACTATACGCACCTGCTCCTCACAATCGTCCTCCTCTACATAATAGGTTACGGTATCAAAAAGTCCCACAACATCGTCGGCACTTGCGGTATCGATAATCTTTGCCGTCTTAATCATATTGCGAAGATAGCGTATTCGGCTTTCATTTTTACCCCTCTCACGCTTAGCGGCGTGATACTCTGCATTTTCCGAAAGGTCGCCGTGACTTCGGGCAAGCTTTACGTCCTCAAGTATCTCGGGTCGCACCACCGTTATACGGTACTCCAGCTCCTCTTTCATTTTTTTAATATCGACCTGCGTCAGCTCGTCATACATTTTAATCACCATGCATATTAGTTCTATTATACAATATTAATTATTATACTATCGAAAGTTTTAAAAAGCAAGTTTGCCGACAATATTATAATTTTAATGTCTTTCGACAAAATTGCTCTTTTTATATCAAACATCTTGCAAAAACCGATATTAAATGTTATAATAACTTAAACAAAATTTTACATTTTGTTAATAATTTCAAGAGGAGAACTTCTATGAAAACAAGAGCAGAACTTAAATCAATGGCAAAACAACAGATTAAGGGCAACATAGGCATACTTTTTGTTATCACCCTTATCATCGGACTTATTTCGGCAGCAGCTGGATTCATTCTTTCTTTCATTCCTGCAGGCTCACTGATAGCATCTATTATTATCACTCCTGCCTTCACTATCAGCATTTTAAGAGTTTATCTTAACCTTGCTAAAACTCAGCAGAAGCCCGAAGTTAAGGATGCTTTCACAGGCTTTGACGATTTCTGGAGTGCCTTCAAGGTAACATTTTTAGTTGGTCTTTTCACCTTCCTCTGGAGCTTGCTCTTTGTTATCCCCGGTATCATTAAGGCTATCTCTTATTCTCAGGCTATGACCATCGTTGCCGAGAATCCCAAGACTAATGCTCTTGATGCTATCAACCGTTCTAAGGCTATGATGCACGGTCATAAGATGGACTACTTTGTACTTGGCCTTTCTTTCATCGGCTGGGCATTGCTTTGCGGTATCACCTTTGGAATCGCTTACATCTATGTAGGACCCTATATGCAGGCTACTATGATTAACTTCTACAACGATTTAAAGGCAGCAAACGCTGAGGCTGCTACTGAGGTTGAAGCAGAACCTGTTACTGAATAATATAATGTTGCTTAATTTAAAACACCTTGTCAAACCGACAAGGTGTTTTTCTTCGCTTTTAATATTTTATCTCAACTATCTTTTCACAATAGGGTCTGAAAAAATCTGCCTTTCTTTTAAATTCACTATCACTCTCTCGGTCGTGGCGGTAAATTACAACCTTTTTCAAATTATTGCTGTTTGAAAGTATTGCATCCAAATACACCTTGTCCGCTTCTATTCCGTGACCTAAAACAGCGACGGTTTTAATTTTGTCATAGGATATATTAGGAATTTCGCAATTTGCTCTGTATTTTTTCAAAAAATTATCAACCGCTTCATAATTCGGTATGGTTTCGGCTATCTCATCATCCAAGCCTCTGCCTGTGTTTTCCCAATGCTGATAGGACTCCAAATCGGACAGCAGGCTTTTATATTCCTCACTATCAGGATTTACACCCTTTTCACCCAACCAATATCTACGAAAAGCCAAAGATTCTCTGCATATGGCTTTAGACCAGCACATATCCTCAAACTGCTCGAGACAGCCTATATCTCGGTAATCAAAGCCCAAAATAATATCTTCTTCCTCAAGAGAGCCGTGAACATATATAATATTATTCGTATACCTTTCAGCAGTTTTAGTGTAATTAAAATTGATTGCCACAGAATTTTTGTTCAGATGCCGCTTTATGCAAGTCTTTTTTTTGAAAGAACTCTTAGATGTTGCAGCTTTCAGATATTCGCAAAGCAATGTGTGAATACTTTGAAACACCCGTCGAAGCTCGGCTACCTCTGCCCTGTTAGCCTCGAAATCGCAATCCTCTGTCATAGATTTTCTAAACATTTTTTCGCTTAATATGCGTATATTTTCCTCAAACCAAAACCAATTTGTTATTGATTCCTCGTTTTCGCAGTATGACCTGAATTTGTCTAAATCGGGATGTGAGACTGTATTTATGAAATCCTCATAATTGGTTTTATATCCGTGATTCAAATCGAAGCCATTTCCGATAATCGCAAGTGTTTGAGGCTGTCTTCTAAGGAAACTCATTTTTCGCCGTCCTTTCGGTATTGCTTTTTAAATTATACCACCGTAAAAAGAAAAGGGCAAGTCTTCACTATAACAAAACAATACGCCGACCTTTTGGTCGGCGTATTGTTTTGTTTGTTACTATTGGTTAAAATTCCTTTACTCATATAAATAAAAGAGTTTTTACAGTAAATTGTAGCTATCTACATTCAGTTAAAGCTTTTAACCCAATTCACCAATGAATCGTGATGTGTGTTTTCTCTAACTGTATTTAACATATAGTCTGTGACCGGACCGTTTCGTCTCATCTTTTCAAGAATTGCTTCCTGAAGCTCCTCCACAGACATATCTTCATATCGTTTATTCGGGTCTACAACTACCTTAGCAGGCTTCTTTTCCTCCTGTGCTTTTACAGGCTCCTGCTTCTTAGGCTCGCTCGCAACCTTTACAGGTTGTGTCGGCTTTATTATTTCTATTGTTTTAATAGGTGCAAAGCTTTCACTGTGAAGCTCGGCAGGAATCCAGATTTCACCCGAGTTTGCAGGCACCAGCACCCTAATGTGTCCACCGCTTACGCATACTCGTTCTCCTGTCAGTGCACCAATATATTCTTCAGAACCTCCACACGCAAGGTCCATACAAACATCTTTATCGCCATTATTGACCGTAATGATTACAGACTTGCCGTCAAGCGTTCTCGAATAGGCATAATGAGTGGTTTGCAGCTCCAATTCACGGTAATCACCGTAACAAAGAATAGGTGTATTCTGACGAATCTTGCCAAGAGCTGCAATAAGCTTTGTGCAATGATTGGTTTGTACTGCATCCTTATAATCCTCGTAATTCAATGCAGGTCTTAAGGAATCATCTGAGAAACGTTCTTTTCTTCCTTCAATACCAAATTCAGAGCCGTAATAGAGTGACGGTATTCCCGGTAAAGTATAAAGCATAATATGTACAGGTAAAAAATGTGCTTTGTTTTTCAGCTTTGTATAAATACGTTCTACATCATGGTTATCCACGAAGCTGTAAAGCTTCATACTATTTCCTACCATATCGCTGACATACTTAATGGTATGGGCAACTTCAAAATAGTTGTGATCGTTATGGGCGGAATACAATGCTTTATGTAACATATAGTTTGTTACGGAATGAAGTGTTCCTTCATTTGCCCAACGGGAATAGTTTCCGTGGATAACTTCACCCATAAGCCAGAAGTCGGTTTTTACTTCGTTTGCCACCTGACGAAGTGCCTTCATATAATTAAAATCCATAACATCCGCAGCGTCAAGACGGATTCCGTCAATATCAAACTCGCTTACCCAAAAACGAATCACGTCACAAATATAGTCTATGACCGCAGGATTTTGCTGATTTAGTTTTGCAAGAAGATCATAGCCACCCCATTTTTCATAAGAGAAGCCGTCACCAAAGGAGTTGTTACCCCAAAAATTCACATTACAATACCAATCTTTGTACTGAGAATTTTCTCGATTGAGTTTTATATCCTGAAAAGCAAAAAAATCACGACCGGTATGATTAAACACACCGTCCAAGATCACTCTGACTCCCTGTTTATGACATTCGGACACAAAATTCGTCAAATCTTCGTTTGTACCAAGTCTGCTATCCAGTTTTTTATAATCGGTTGTTTCATAACCGTGTCCCACAGATTCAAAAAGAGGTCCGATGTAAATTGCATTACATCCGAGTTCTTTTATATGAGAAATCCAAGGCAACAATGTATTTAACCTATGCACCGGTTCGCCGTAACTATTCTGTTTCGGTGCATCTGTTAGTCCTAACGGATAAATATGATAAAATATGGCCTCATCGTACCACGCCACGCTTTTTCCTCCTCGTTTTAGGGAAAACACATCTGTTTTCTATGCTCTTAGTTTTTATATTTTCGGTGCAATATACCCTTTTTCTTCGAGTGCCTTGCCGATTGTATCCAGAATTTCATCCGAATCGGCACGCACGGTATGGTAATGATAACCGCCTGTAATATTCATAAGTTCACTCGATTTTCCCGTCCTGACTCCCTCGATAAACTGCTTGACATGAAGACGGGAAAAAATATTCAGCGGTGCCGTCATCTTGCCGTACACCTTATGCCATACGAATACATCAACAACCGTGCCACCGAGATCGACAATAATATTTAGTTCATCTTCGGTTTGTTCGTTTGTGTGGTAAAGCTTAAAAACCCGTTCTTTCAGCGGAGATTTTTGAATGACATACCCGTTATGAGTAGAAAGAACATCATATCCCGAGCCTTTAAGCACGGTAATATCCTGTACAATGATTTGTCGGGATACGCCGAATTCTTCTGAAAGCGTGCCGCCGGATACAGCCTCATTGGCTGATAGAAGCCTATTGGCAATTGCTTTTCTTCTGTCAACCGCCTTCATATATTCACCCCTTTATACAGCGTGTAGATTTTTAAGAGAAAGATCCAAAATAGGAGAAGAGTGGGTAAGTGCACCACTCGATATATAGTTTACACCAATACCTATAAGATTTGCAACACTTTCTTTTGTAACGTTGCCGCTGCACTCGGTTTCTGCCCTGCCTGCACAGAGCTTTACTGCTTCTTTCATATCTTCAACACTCATATTATCGAGCATAATAATATCCGCACCCGCCTCGAGTGCCTCTTTAAGCATTTGGAGGTTTTCAACCTCGATTTCAATTTTACGAACAAAAGGAGCGTACTCCTTTGCCATTTTAACGGCTTCCTTTACACCGCCTGCCGCACCGATGTGGTTATCCTTAAGGAGAATACCGTCACTAAGGTTATAACGGTGATTGTAGCCTCCCCCCACCTTAACGGCATATTTTTCAAATATACGCATACAAGGTGTGGTTTTACGTGTGTCGAGAAGCTTGGTGTTGCTGCCTTTCAGCAAATCTGCAATGGTACGGGTATAGGTTGCAATGCCACTCATTCGCTGTAAATAGTTTAATGCCGTTCTCTCGCCCGAAAGCAAAACACGAATATCTCCCCTAACAACACCTAATTTTTGTCCCTTTTTAACGGTATCTCCGTCAGCACAGGTAAAGGTCACCTCTGTTTTTTCGTCAAGCAGCTCAAACACACGCTTAAATACGTCAAGACCTGCAATAACACCGTCTTCTTTACAAATCAGCTCTACTTCTCCAAGCTGATAATGGGGCATTACCGAATTAGTAGAAATATCCTCACTGGTAATATCTTCTTTAAGTGCCGCCAAAATCAAATCATCTGCATTTAGTTTCATTGTAATATTATTCATGGCTGTTTTTCTCCTTTTCAATGGCTTTTAAAACTATTTCTTTGTATTCTTCCTGATACCCGTCATACTGCCAGGCATTGACGGGCATTTCATTATATTGCTCTATTTTTTCATAATTCGTTGTGATGTGTTTAGCCGCTCTTTTTGCAAACACAAGGCTTTCTAATAGTGAGTTGCTTGCCAAGCGATTTCTTCCGTGAACACCGTTACAAGCCGGTTCACCGACTGCATACAGTCTGTTCATAGAGGTTTTGCTATGACGGTCAACATCTATACCGCCCATAAAATAATGCTGTGACGGCACAACAGGAATTGGCTCTTTTGTTATGTCGTACCCCTCATCAAGACAGTGCTTATAAATATTGGGAAAGTGTTTTCTGATTTCCTTGGCAGAAACAGGTGCTAACGACAACCAGACATGCTCACTACACTCTTTTTTCATTTCTTCAAATATTGCATTAGCAACAACATCGCGAGGCAAAAGCTCGTTAACAAACCTTTCGCCTTTGGAATTAAGCAGAATCGCACCTTCGCCACGCACCGACTCAGAAATAAGAAATTCCCGACCATCTTTTTTTGTATAAAGGGTTGTGGGGTGAATTTGTATGTAATCTATGTGTTGCAGTTTAATATCATACTTTAAGGCAAGTGCTAAGGCATCTCCGGTAAGATGTCGGTAGTTTGTAGAGTGTTCAAAAAGCCCACCGATACCGCCTGTTGCAAGGACGGTGTAATCTGCACAGATGCTCGTATAATTTCGGTCTGCATCGTGACCGACAACCCCTGTGCAGATATTATTTTCGCATATAAGGTCCACCATTGTAAAATTTTCAATAAGGTTTATATTCTTCCGACTTTTTACCGCTTCAAGCAAACGCGAGGTGATTTCCTTTCCCGTTTCATCCTCATGGAAGAGAATTCGCGGTCTGGAGTGTGCCCCTTCACGGGTATAAGTAAATCCTTCTCCATCCTTTTCAAACCGAACTCCAAAGGCAATTAAGTCGCCAATGACCTCCTGAGAAGACCGAATCATAATTTCAACCGATTCTGGGTTATTTTCATAATGACCCGCTTTCATCGTATCCTCGAAGAAGGAATTATAATCATTGTCATCACGAAGCACACAAATACCGCCTTGAGCAAGAAACGAGTCGCTTTTAGGTGCTTCACTTTTCGTGACAACGGTTATTTTTTTATCCTCAGGCAAATTAAGTGCAGCGTAAAGACCTGCCACGCCACAGCCAACAATTAGAATATCTGTAATCATCATTTGCCCAACTCCAACATTCTGTTAAGAGGATGCAATGCTTTTATTCGTATATCCTCGCATATAGTTATTTCCTTATCTTCCTTTTCAAGTACCGAGAGGACAGCGGCAAGGGTGTTCAGCTTCATATCCTTACAGCAAGGGCTCGGTGCGGGATAATAAAAACGCTTATCGGGGTTTTCCATACCAAGCTTATAGTCCACACCCTCTTCGGTACAAACAATATACTCGTCAGCAATATCTGATTTTGCAAAGGCAATAATATCTGCTGTGCTGCCAATATAGTCTGATAACTCAAGCACAGCAGTTTCACACTCGGGGTGCGAAAGCACCTTTGCTTTTGGATGCTTTTCTTTTTCAGCCACAAGCTGCTGTGCTGTAATTTTCGTATGTATAGGACAGCATCCGTCATTAAGAATGATATTCTTTTCGGGAACCTGCTCTGCAACAAATTTTCCGAGATTACGGTCGGGAATAAAGAATATATTTTTGTTTGGAAGTGATTTTACTATTTTAACTGCGTTTGAAGAGGTTACACACACGTCACTGCGGCACTTCAGCTCTGCCATTGAATTGATATAGCAAACAACCGCAAGGTCATCATATTCTTCTTTCATTTGGTCAATAATGCCCTCTTTTACCATATGTGCCATCGCACAGTCGGCTGTTAAATCAGGCATTAGTACCCTTTTGTCGGGATTGAGTATCTTTGCACTTTCTCCCATAAACTGAACACCGCAAAACACAATAATGCTTGCATCTGTTTGCTTTGCGACTTTTGCAAGATAAAATGAGTCTCCCACATAATCGGCAATTCCCTGCACCTCGGCAGGGGCATAATAATGGGCAAGAATTACGGCATTCTTTTCCTTTTTTAACTGTTCAATTTTATTTTTCATATGCGTCTTTCCTTTGTTACCCAAACTCAAGTTTTAAACGCATAGATTATAACACTAAAGTTTACATCTGTCAACTTATCTGTAAAGTAAATTTTAACAGAACATCGTAGTATTCTTCGGGTGGAGACTTTCATCAAAACAAAAAACCGACCTGTTGGTCGGTTTCTGTTTTGGCTGTTACGAACTGTTATGATGCCAAGTTAAATTATAAGTGACGCATTTGTTTTGTTGTCAAATCTTTCTCTTCTCGTATTTCTATATTTTTATACTCAGCCATTTTAACAATATACCAAGCGTTTTGCATTTCCGTTGAAATATCCAAAATGCGTTTTTTGTCATTACTGTACAATACAATCCACACACTTTTTTCATTTGTAGTTTCACATTTTCGCACACAAATAATATCATCCCAAGAAACACTTCTTTTGAACGTAAAAAACGAAGATGATGATAAGGTTTGTTCGTTGACAACACATCTAAAGGAAAGAGCATCTATGGAGAAAAAGGTGGTAAAAGCAAGAAGAATGATAAATACAAAAAACAAAATTCGCGTATCCAGAGTAACAAACAAACACCCAACACTAAATATAATGACAACAAATAACGATGCAATAATTCGCATAACTATTTTCCTGTTGGTATTCTTTACAACAAAAGAATTTTTGTATTCGATTTCTGGCATGCTCTCGGGAGTGTCCTTCGCCAACCCAAAAATCAGTTCCAATATACCCTCAATAAAATGTTGCATACAATCACCGCCTATGTTCAATTATATGCTTGTGTTAAATTAGGGATAAGTTAGTTTTCGGATCCCTCTGACGGGGGAGCGGTCAGCGGAGCTGACTGAGGGAGGGGAAAAGGACCCCTCCGTCAAAACTTCGTTTTGCCACCTCCCCTGACAAGTGGAGGCACCCATTTACAACTTGTGGCAATCATTTCCACAAGTTGAATTTTCCGCATAACAACAAGCATTTTCTTATATTTAATATAACATTTTTTATTATCATTTTCAAGTTATATATACAAATAGAGTTATCCCGAAATTGCGAGATAACTCTATTTTTGATGGTATGACAAAAATCATACCGACACACAAAAAATCATACTAACGAAGATGCTGTTAAAAACTCTGTTTTTAAGCAGTAAGACTGCCGAAAGTATGAGGGTTATTCCTGCCTTGCCTTATAATATTTATATTGAAATGGGAAATAAAGTATGGTATACTTTATTTGTGATAGGGGTGGCACCCATAACAAAAAACAGTATCACACATTTACAATAAGGGGATGATACCCATCGAAAAAAACATTGTTGTTGTAGATGAACAAGGAAATGAATATGAGGCGACCTACCCAAAAAGGGCAAAAGGTCTTGTTAAGAATGGCAGGGCACGCTTCATAGATGAAAACACTATATGCCTTGCGTGTCCGCCAAATATTGAATTGGAGGACAAAATTATGTCAGAAAATAAAAAAGTTGATTCTATTAATAACAATAATATACCTAACAATAGCGCAACTCCCAAAGAGGTTTCCGAATCAATGGCTAAATTGCTTAATTCAACAGCAGAACAACAATGTTCAGAAAAACTTACCATGGATTATCTGTTAGGTAAATTGGAAGAAATCTCACTCGGTCAGGCATTCCTTACTGATGCAATTTCCGAACTCGGAAAAATGAAATCAGGCGGACCTGGTGATGTGGGAACACAGGAACAAGCCAAAGCAATAGGTGAAATTATCAAAGCAAGAGAAGCAACAAATCAAAAATTAATTGCTCTCTACGAAAAGATGTATGACGATTTAAAGCCTGATAAAAAGATTAATAACGAAAGAGTTGCCGTTATAGGAACTTTAATTGAAACATTGGGTGAGGGTCTCACACCTGTTGAATCCAAAGAGGCTTTAACCGAAATTTTAGGAATTGCTTTACAAGACTTAACTAAAAATATCTAAAATAAAAACCTTGCCATAGTAAACCACTACGGCAAGGTTTTTTGTCCCTATTGTAGCACAAGCATATCACATAAAGAAAATAACCGCAATCCTAAGATTACGGTTGTCCTTGGCGGAGACGGCGAGAT
>JAZUNC010000057.1:0-4865 GCA_045603945.1 Acutalibacteraceae bacterium
CAGAGTTCTCGCCCGGATCGAACACACCATCTTTACCGGTGCAATCGTCCTTAAACTTGAGCATTACATTGCCGTTGTCAAGAGAGTAAACATCCTTAGTTTTGCCTTGGTATACTTTTTTCATATACAGCGCTCCTTTAAAGCTTAAAAATTACAGAAATTATTATATCACAATTTCTTTTAGATTTATAGTTTTTTTTGCAATTTTTTTTGATTTTTTATATTTTTATGTTATATCAATAAAAATTTTCTTGCAAAAGTTGTGATTTTATTATAATCACACATAATCTATAACTTCAACAATGCCGCTTGAATGATATAAAGAGGGGGTGACAAGTATAGAAAAACCGCTGCCTGCGGCACAGGTCCACTCTACCATACTTTTTCTGGGAACGGCACAAGCGGCAAGCAACATCATTATAGCACCGCCGTGCATTATAACTGCGGAATGCTCGGCACCACTTGCCATCATATCGCGAACGATTTCGTTAAGACCTACGCAAAGACGCTTTGCAAATTCTGTGTTGTCCTCACCGCCGGGTGCGGCATTAATTCTGCCTGCCGCCCAGTCTGCATAGGAGGGGAGGGCTTCGAGCTCACTTGCGGTTTTGCCCTCGTATTCGCCAAAGTCTATTTCTCTAAGCTTGTCTACAAGCTGAATATCCTTAGACGGATAGAGAATATTTGCCGTCTGCCTGCAACGGAGCATAGGGCTTGAATAAACCTTATCTACCTTCGGGTAATCCACCTCGCCCTTAAGTCTTTGAAGCTCGGTCACACCTACGCCTGCCAGCGGCAGATCGGTAACGCCGATATACTGCTGCTTAAGATTCCCCTCGGTAAGTCCGTGTCTTATAAGATGTATTTTAAATGTTTTCATATAGTTCTCCAATGATAGTGTTTGATACAAGCATTCCTTCATCTGTAAGTGAAATATGCTCGCTGTCGCATATGCAAAGCCCCTGTTGGGCCAAAATAGAGGCTTTCTTTATAAGTTCATTGCTTATTTTTTCACCGAAGCGGTTTTCATATTCGTTAAAGACAAGACCTTTTGAAAGTCTTAGTGTAAGCATAATAAACTCTTCACGGCTTCCGCCCTCGCCGTCATAAACGGTATCAGCATCGGCTATAAATCCCAAAATGTCTTTGGGATAATAAAAACGCTTGCCCTCAAAAAAAGAATGTGCCGCTGGGCCTATTCCGATATATTCCTCATCGTTCCAGTAGCGGTTGTTGTGTCGGCTTTGAAATCGGGCTTTTGCGAAATTAGATATTTCATAATGCTCATAGCCTGCCGCCTTAAAGCACTTGCACATTTGTAGATATTGGTCTGCAATACCGTCATCGTCGGGGAGATTTATTTCCATTTTAGCAAAAGGAGTAGCTTCCTCAACCTTTAAAATATAAGCCGAAATGTGCTGAGTTTCCAAAGCAAGTATGCCGTCAATGCTTTTTTGAAGAGAAAGCTCATCGCTGTCGGGCAGACCAATCATAATATCCACAGAAATATTGGTAAAGCCAATATCCTTTGCTGTTTTAACCGCTGAAACAGCATCTTTGAAGCTGTGCCGCCTGCCGAGGGTTTTAAGCTCGCTGTCGTTTGCCGACTGTACCCCAAGCGAGATTCGGTTTACGCCAAGCTTTTTTGCAAAGCGTAAGAACTTTTCTGTGTTGTCGCCGGGATTCACTTCACAGGTTATCTCTGCATCGGGCAAAAGATTAAAATTATCCTTTACCGAATTTATAATTGCGTTAAGCTCCGATTCATTCAGTAGCGACGGAGTTCCTCCGCCTAAATATAGAGTATCAATGGGGCGTGCTGTGAGCCCGCCCCATTTTTTAATCTCTTCGCAAAGTTTTATTATATACCTGTTTTTTATATCGGGATTTTGTGCCCCCGAATAAAAGTCACAATAATTGCACTTTTTTTCACAAAAAGGTATATGTATATACAGTCCAAGCGTATTAGTCAAGGATCTCTCCAATACAGCTTCCGGGAATTCCTGCCGCATTAGCCTCGTCGGTGTCAAGATGCATTGCAAGAGCATAGCTGTCGGAAACACGGGCAACAACATCTCCGAAAACAAGGGCGCGTCCCTCTGTAGGAATCTTAACCGATACTATCTGACTGTCGGTAATGCCGTACTTTTCAGCATCAGCGGTAGTCATATGAATGTGACGCTTAGCAGCAATAACACCCTCAGTAAGCTCGACCTCACCTGCAGGTCCGATAAGTTTGCAAGCACCGCTGCCTGCAATATCGCCAGACTCGCGAATGGGAGCCTTTACTCCAATAGCACGTGCGTCGGTAAGAGAAACCTCAACCTGTGTAGCCTTTCTGCAAGGTCCAAGAATAGAAACACCTGCAAGCTCCTTTTTAGGGCCTACAACGGTAACACGCTCTTCGCAAGCGTACTGACCGGGCTGGGAAAGGTCCTTTTTAGGGGTTAGCTTATAGCCCTTGCCGAAAAGGATTTCGAGATGCTCTTCACTAACGTGTACGTGACGGGCAGAAATTTCAACTAATACTTCTTTAACCATAATAATACTCCTTTAAGGTATAAATATCTTTACTATATAATTGTACACAATATTGTCAGATTTTTCAAGGGGTTTTACAAAAATAACGGACGGTTCATCGAACCGTCCGTTAAATTAGTGTGATTAAGCCTGAGAGATAGCCTCTACAGGGCAGCCTGCTGCACAAGCTCCGCAATCGATGCACTTGTCAGCGTCGATAACGAACTGATCAGCACCCTCAGAGATAGCCTCTACGGGGCAACCTGCTGCACAAGCACCACAGCTAATGCAAGCGTTGGAAATTTTGTATGCCATTTAAATACACCTCCTTGTGTCTGATTCTATTTTAACATATGTGTATAAAATTGCAAGTAGAAATTTGTGGTTAGTAAAAAACTATTCTTCAAAATTATCTGATTTTTGAACAGTCTTTTTGTTTTTGCCTCTGGAAAGAAGCTCCACCTCGGTGCGGTGAATTTTTATGGGAGCGGCATCCTCACCGATGCGAACATATAAAATGCCTGTAAGGGGATTTTCGTCCACTACTACACCGTTACCGTTTGGTGTTTTAACCAGCGAGCCTACAGGCGGAGTAATTGAATTCAGATACTCGTAGGCGTCCTGCTCGTATTTTAAACAGCACATAAGTCTGCCGCAGCTTCCAGAAATTTTGGTGGGATTGAGAGAAAGTCCCTGTTCCTTAGCCATTTTTATTGAAACGGGCTGGAAGTCATCAAGAAAACGGGCACAGCAGAAAGGCTGTCCGCAAATTCCAAGTCCTCCAAGCATTTTAGCCTCATCGCGAACACCTATCTGACGAAGCTCAATGCGTGTGTGGAAGTTTGCCGCAAGGTCTTTTACAAGGTCACGGAAATCCACTCTGCCGTCGCTTGTAAAATAGAAAAGTATCTTGCCCCCGTCAAAAGCATATTCCACGTCAACCAGCTTCATATCCAGCTTGTGTTCGGCTATTTTCTTTTCACATACCTTAAAGGCTTCTTCTGCCTTTTTTCGGTTTTCCTCCACCTTGCGCTTATCGATGGAGTCGGCAAGGCGAAGCACCTTTTTAAGGGGCTTTACTATCTTTATATCGTCAACCGCCTTTACGGCTTCGCTGACGGTGGCACATTCAATTCCTCTTGCAGTTTCCACCACAACAAGGTCGCCTACATTAGCGGTTACTCCTGCAGGGTCGAAAAAATATGCTCTGCCGTCGGGTTTAAATTTAACAGAGATTACCTCGGTCATAAATTCCTCTTTCTTTAGTTATTTGTTTTTTATCGCCATAAGCTTTGAGATAAGGGCGGTGTAAAACAAACTAAGATTTATATTTGTATTAAGCGTGGGGCTTAGCTCGGAAAGCACGGTGTACATATCGGTGTATTCCCGTGCGGTTTCGGTCATAGACCCCGATTTTTTTATTTTATTAATCAGCAGCTCGCCAAGCTCTTCGGTGAATTTTGCCGTTTCGGGGCGGTCTTTTTCTAAAATCACCGTAGTAAGCATAGCGTTAAGGGGAGAATTTTGCTCTATTGCACTTAGAAAATCGTGTGCCGCAGTTCTTCCGACACTGTCGCTGCTATCATTGATTCGGGCAAGCGCCTTTCCAATATTGTTCTTTTCTTCTGTGAGCAGGTGTTGAGCCTCGTCATCGGATATTCCGTGAACCCTTTTAAGCACCGACACTCCCTCTTCAAGTGTGGGAGGGAAAAGTGAAAGGGTTACACAACGGGACACCACAGTATCTAACAACCTTTCGGCAGATGTGGCGATAAGTATAAAAAGCACATCGCTGGGTGGTTCTTCCAAAACCTTTAAAAGGGAGTTTTGCGAGCCCATATTCATAGTGTCGGCTTGCTCAATTATAAAAGCTCGTCGTTTTGAGGTGTGGGCAGAATGGTATGCCGTTGTACGTAGCTTTCTTATCTGCTCTACAGTGATGTTCTTCTTTTTATCTTCGGGCATCACCGTTTCAATGTCGGGGTGAGTTCCTGCATCAGCAAGATGACAGCTTCGGCAGCTAAAGCAGGGTGGATGCTCGCTGTCGCAGACCGCAACCTTTGCAAGATACTGAGCAAGGGTTCTCTTACCCGTACCGCATTCCCCCTCGATTATAACCGCGTGGGGCAGTCTGTCCGAGGAGATCAGTGCATCTATTGAATCCTTAATACGTTTGTTTCCGACTAAGGGAAAGCTCATAGTACGAAACCAACCTTTTTCATTGCTTTGGAAAGGGTCTTTCTTGCGACATAGCCTGCCTTTTCAGCGCCCTCGCGATAAAGTGCTTCAAGGGCGGCTTTGTCCTTTATAATAGCCTCATAGCTCTCTCTGATAGGACGAAGCTC
>JAZUNC010000058.1:0-3888 GCA_045603945.1 Acutalibacteraceae bacterium
AACGGCAGCCAGTTCTTTATCGTTCAGGCAGACACCTGCCCCGACGGAATGATAGACCAGATGCGTAGTCTTACCGACAGGGGCTTCCCCGAGGAAACTATTGCCGATTACGAGGCTTTAGGCGGCACCCCTTGGCTTGATTTCAAGCACAGCGTTTTCGGTCAGGTTTATGAGGGAATGAATGTGGTTGACGACATTGCAAACGTACGCTGCGGTGCAGGCGACAAGCCAATGTATGATGTTGTGATTGAAAAAATTGATATTTTAGAAGCAGAATAAGGTTTAAAAACAATCGCCTCGGTCGATAATACGACCGAGGTGATTATTTTTGGATAAATTTATTTCAGTTTTGGTTTGTTTTTCAGCGATAGCCTACTTCCTAACCATAGCGGCTGCTATTACTGCAATTCTGTTTTGCATCTTATAACTATGGCTCGAACTGTTCAAAAATAGGTATACAGCCCTCTTTTACGGCAGTATCGCAGTCCTCTTGTGAGGTAATTGTCCAAGCCACAGGCTGAAGCTTCCACAGCCTTATGCAAATCTGGTTGAAAAGGTTTTTTCTTTCAGCGAACTTATATGCAATAAAGTCGGGCTTGGTAATAAAATTAAACAGCAGAGCCGTAAGTATAAGCTGCAACGGTAGTTTTAGACCAGAAGGCTCTTTAAAAAAATTTTGAGAGAGCTGTCCGCGAGTTATTTCGGGGCGGTTTCTTTTTAGCCATAAAAGTGGGCGAGGGTCGAAAGACTCTATACAGTATTCCCCGTCGTATCCCTCAAGTGCCTTAAGAGTTGCCTTGCAAAGTGCGGCAGAGTTCCCCTCGGTTTTAAGCTCAATTATAAGAGGCACCTGTCCGTCAACAAGCTGTAAAACCTCTTTAAAGGTGGGAATACTCCAATCTGTTCCCTCCAGCTTATAATTTTTCAACTCGTCAGTGGTAAGCTCCTTAATTTTCCCCTTCACTCCCGTTATACGGTCGAGGGTATTATCGTGAAACACAGCAAGATCTCCGTCTGCAAGAAGGTGCAAATCAAGTTCAATACCATAACCCTTTAAGACCGCCTCTGCAAAGGCAGGCATACTGTTTTCGGGTATACGAGGCTTATTATGCAGACCGCGATGGGCAACTTTGACCCCACTAAAGCCATTAAAACGTTCGGCTCCTCCCCTACCCGAAAGGGCCAGCAACAGCAATATACATATAAACAAAAAAGTTACTATAAAGGCAATCATATTAGTCCTCTACATCAAAGGCTTCAAGTCCGCGTTTTACCTCAACCTTATTATCACCGTGTTTTACAAAGCTCATGGTTACAAAGGCAAGGGCAACGAATGCGGCGGCATAGATGAACAGTATTTTATATCCGATATGTTCAAGCAGGAAGCCTGCAACTATCGGGGTAACTATCTGAGCAAACATACTAAAGGTGTAGTAAAGTCCTGTGAATTTGCCCACATCTGCACCTGAACACATCTCTACAACCATCGGCAGACTGTTTACATTTATAGAAGCCCAAGCAACTCCCACAAGGGCGAAAATTACGAAAAGTATAGGGCTGAAGGTGTTGAAGAAAAGTGTATACACAAAGCCTGCGGCAAAGCAGGAAGCAAGAAGAACTACACCAAATTTTATGGTACGCTTTCTGCCAACTTTACTTGCTATTGAGCCTACGGGAATATAGCTTATTATTGCTCCGACAGTGGCGACCGTAAGGCAAAGAGCCGAATCGCCTGCCTCCATCTGCCACATCCGTTTTGCGTAGGTAGAAAACCAGGTTGTAACACCGTTATAGCCTATAAACCAAAGGGCAATAGACACAAGAAGAAAAGCGAGACTGCGTTTTACCTCTTTTGGCATTACCTGTTTATCGCTGTCCTCTTCCTTTACGGTAAGCACCTCTTCGGGGTGAGCTTTTTCATATTCCTCCTGCTCTTTTACAAGCTTGGGCTCGTTTACAAAGAACAAAAGCATAAATAAAGCCAAAAGCATTACCCCTGCTATAATTGCAAAGGCGGCAAAATAGTTGATGTGGTCAAGCCCCTGCGTACGGGAGGAGGAATAAAGAATACCTGCAACAATAAGATACACAACTCCGCCCACAGCACCCATAAGGTTAATTATAGCATTACCCTTACTGCGTAATGGCTTCGGTGTGACGTCGGGCATAAGGGCAACCGCAGGGCTTCGGTATGTGCCCATAGCTATCAGCAGCAAGCCGAGGCAAACCACAAAAAGCACAAGCTTATAGGTCTTAGGGGCAGCAAAATAGCTGTTATCCAGTATAGGCAATGCCATCATAAGACCTACGGCAGCAATAGTACCCACTAAAATAAAGGGTCTGCGTCTACCAAGGCGACTGTTGCATCGGTCGGAAAGACCGCCGAAAAAGGGCAGAAGGAATAGGGCTAAAACATTATCTGCCGCCATAATAAAGCCCGATATAGATTCGGATAGTTTGAATGTGGTGTTAAGTATAAGGGGAACAAGTGCATCGTAAAGCTGCCAGAATGCACATATAGACAAAAAGGCAAAGCCAACAAGCACGGTGCGTTTTGTGTTCAGTTTCATAAAAGCCGTCTCCTTTTCTAACATTAATTATATATTACCACATTATAGAAATATTTGTAAACATAATCTTTAAATTTAAAATGAGAGCCACGGTGAAAGGTCGAACTCTTATCGAATTTGCCATAATTTGTCGTTTTTGTGTAGGAGACAAGTCATAATCATTATAATCTTCAATAAAAAAACAGGGGGTGTTTTTATGAATATGAAAACCAAAGACCTTCTCCACTCTTTAGCCATCACAGGGAATTACAAGGGCTATCCACTATCTGTGATCGCGTGCCATCTTGTAAACGAGGATGGGACAAAGCTTTACGACGTTACCAAACGTCTGTATCCTAAGGTTGCCGCCCTTTGCAACTGCAAGACCGAGCATGTAGAACGAAACATACGCACCGTAATTCTTCGTGCGTGGAAGCTCCGCCGCAAAAGACTTAATGAAGTTGCGGGATACGAGCTGTTATCTCCTCCAAGTGTGACGGAATTTATCGATATGTTGGTTCTGTACATACAAAAAGAGGAAATGAACTTCGGTCGTAAGGCTAAAAACTAAAACAACAGGACAGGAGTGCTCAGTGCCTCCCTGTCCTGTTGTTTTTAAGTGTATACCCAACAAGGCGAGGTACGGCCTTGTCGGATATGGTGTATAAACGGCAGGCTGACCAACCTAAAGAGGGAAACGGTGGTCGGTCGGCTTATTTGCCGCTTATAAATTAAATAATATTGTTGAAATAATGCTAATTAGATTTTTCGCCGCTGTAGCCCTCTACCGTTTCGCTGGCAGAGCTGCCTGCACAAACCCTTGCAACCATCTTAACACGGTAGGTACCGCTACCTATAGTGGTGCTTTCAGACATTTCGATGTCGTTATCGGGTCGGCTTTTTACCCATTCTTCCTGATCATCCCACCACCAAAGCACCTTTTTCTGAAGTGTTAAGGTCATATTTATAGATGTAGCAGTAGAATAGGCGGTTAATGTGCTTTCACAATAAGCGACATCATTTATAATTGTCAAATTCGTTTCATGATAAGAGGTATATGTATATCTCGGTTGAACAGCGGTTTCGGCACTTACGCTAAGCGGTACAAGGGTAAATATTAAAATAGCTAATAGCAAACTAATGATTTTTTTTGACATAAAATGTCCCTCCTCTTTATAAGTTTTCCCTCTTTTAGGCAAACGACAAAAAACGACATTTTGTGACAAAGATATTATTCTGCATGATTAACAGATTTTGCTATTTTTATTACTTCATCCTTTGAAAGATCTGTTGTTGTAGCTATAATAAAATTATACTTCTCATTGTTCCATATGCTTTT
>JAZUNC010000059.1:0-3136 GCA_045603945.1 Acutalibacteraceae bacterium
CGATTACATACCAAGCCTTCGGCTTGGATGCAACCAAAAAAATAGCAGCCGACGATAAGTCGACTGCATTTTTTTGGTTGCGGGAGCCGGATTTGAACCAACAACCTTCGGGTTATGAGCCCGACGAGCTACCGGATTGCTCTATCCCGCGATATATGTGCTAACCGAGGTTGCCATATTATTATACACAACTTATATCAAATATGCAACCCTTTTTTTAAAAAAATTTAAATTAATTTTCGCACTGCTTCGACAAATTACGTCAATACTTGTAAAAAACGACAAAATAATGTATAATATGTATGTTATAACTCCTCGGAGGTGTTTTATGAATTATATGGTTTCGGTGTCACCTCATCTGAAAACTGAAAACGACACCAAAAACATAATGCTCGATGTAATAATAGCGTTAGTGCCTGCTACCGTATTTGGCGTTACTGTATTTGGATTTTCGGCACTTCTTACTTTAGCCGTATGTGTAGCAACGGCAGTTCTTACCGAGGCTCTTTTCTGTATTGCTTTAAAAAAGCCGCTCACTACAGGAGATTTGTCTGCCGTAGTTACAGGTCTTTTGCTTGGGCTTAATCTTCCATCGGGAATACCCCTTTATATTGCCACTATAGGAAGTGCTTTTGCTATAGGAGTTACAAAATTGCTGTTTGGCGGTATAGGAAAAAATCTTGTTAATCCTGCAATAGCAGGTAGGGTATTTTTACTTTCGGCATTTCCGTCGGCTATGACTGCTTTTAAAGAGCCTTTTTCCGACCTCGTCGCCACAGCTACCCCTCTCGCAGGGGGTGAATATGCCTTTAACGAGGTGTTTTTCGGTGTTTGCAGCGGTACGATAGGCGAAACCTCGGTGATTATGTTACTGTTAGGCGGTGCTTATCTGCTGATGCGTAGGGTTATAACCATAGATATTCCCTTAAGCTTTATATTAACAGCTTTTATTATAGCATTTGTCGCAGGACAAAATCCTTTCACGGCAATATCCAGCGGTGGAATTATGCTTGGAGCAATTTTTATGGCTACCGACTATGTTACAAGCCCGATGACCCGTCTTGGAAAAATTGTATTCGGTGTAGGTTGCGGAGCGATTACAATGATTATCCGTCTTTTTGCCTCTCTGCCAGAGGGTGTTTCATACAGCATACTGTTGATGAATCTTATAGTACCTCTTATTGATAGATTTATAGTTACCAATCCTTTCGGAATGATAAAGAATAAAACGGGAGGAAAAAACAATGCTTGATGTGTTTAAAACAAAATCAACATATAACCGTATAGTTTTAGCAGCAATTCCGTTTATGGCAGTCTGCTCTACGCTTATAAGTTCACTTTTAGCGGCAGGCATTTCTTTGTTGGCGGTTGTTATAACGACAGTAATCGTATCGGCACTAAAGCGAATTTTAAACGAAAAAACGGCAACCTTTGCACAGATTATAATCGCTATAGGGGTTGTAGGGGTGCTTTCAATGCTCTTTAGTCTTTTCGCTAAAGAGAGTATTGCTGAACTTAGTGCATATCTTCCCCTTGCCGCCGTTACCTCGGTTCTGCTTATAAGCTCAGACTTTGCTTTGAATAATACCGTTATTGTGACCCTTGTGGGAAGCGGTACTGTTGGCATAGCTAATGCCATGTTTTTGGTGTTAAGCGGAGCTCTTAGGGAGATACTCGGTCTTGGAAGCATTTGCGGTGCCGATCTATATACCAAGTGGTTTTCTCCTATAGATTTCTTTACCACCCCTGCAGGAGGACTGCTTATCGCTGCCCTTTTAACTATGTTATATAATCTTTTGGTTAATGGCTTTATGTCCCGAAAGGAGGCAAAGAAATGAGTAGCTTAATAACCCTGTTTATCGCGGCGGTTTTTACGGATAATATAGTTACTGCCAAGCTTTTAGGTGTTGATGAGCTGTACGAGAAAGATCGTTCGCTTATTTCTCTGCTTAAAAAATGCGGTGTTCTTACAGCACTTCTCGTTCTTGCCTCAGCCGTAACCTATCCTGTGCAAGAATGGATACTAAAGCCTTTAGGGGCAGGTTATCTGTCTGCATTTGCTTTCGCTTTAATAATTTGCGGAATACTTTTTGCACTCTATTTAATCTCAAAGAGATTTTCACCCAAGCTGTTTGCCTTTTTAAAAGAAAACAGCAGGGTGCTTGTCTGCTCCGCGGTGGTATTAGGACTTTGCCTTAGCGTTTCTCAGAACGACCTTGTTACCAATTATTGGACATCGCTGTTTTATTCCTTTGCATCGGGCATTGGATTCACCCTTGTTTCTTTAATATTTTTCACGGTTCGTGAAAGACTTAATGAAACAGATCTGCCCGAATGTGTCAAGGGTCTGCCGATAACATTACTGATAGCTTCGCTGCTTTCCTTAGCGTTCAGCGGCTTTGCAGGAATATAACGAAGCTGCAAATGAAATCAATGCCTTGCGGCAACGATTAAACGTAGGGGCGGTGATTCGCCGCCCGTAGTAAAATTTAATATCAGATAAAATAAACACGGCTACGCAAAAACAATGCGTAGCCGTGAATTCTTATTTTATAATATAGGCTCTTATTTAACGAAATGATTTCGGACAGCTATTCCAGAAAGCCTGTGCGATTTTTTGTAGATTTTCCGAACTAGCATCCGGCAAATTGAACATCTTATGGTTTAATCGAATCAATTCTTGAAGTCCGCAATTTCCTGTGAGGATGTATTCCACACTATAGTCTAATTCCTTACATATTTTTATGGCATCCTCAATGCCGACTGTTCCCTCTCCTCGCTCCATCATCTTTACTGAGGAAATTGGAACTCCTGCACGTTCTGCAAGCTCTTTTCGGGAGAAGAAGTTACTGGTACGGCATTGAAATAACCGTTCTCCAATTTGCTGTAAGTGCGTTTTTTCCATGGTTTAATCTTCCTTTCGGTATTTTTTTGCACAAAAAAGTGCGTAGCAGAGCCACGCACCTGAAAAACACCTGGCTCCATTTGCTGCAACACAAATTCAATTCACAACGACAGCGTGTGAAGAATAAGAGCCTGTGCTTTTACCGAAAGATAAAATCACAAACTATCGTTGCTATATATTGAATTTGTGTTGCAACAGTATTATACGACATTTTCTCATATTTGTAAACCC
>JAZUNC010000060.1:0-6030 GCA_045603945.1 Acutalibacteraceae bacterium
CAAAATATCCTTCGGGTAGGGTTGCTATTGTCTCGGCAGCCGCATCCTCACCCTCAATGCCCCTTTTTATAACAGTGGCATCGGTATGCCTCAGAACTGAAAATATAATACAGCCTATAAAGCCCGTGACAGAAACCGCCATTAAAATCAAGCCGTATGAAAACAGGCTTTGGTTATTCATCATAAGGCTGGAGCCCACAGCAATTAAAATAAATACAACTGCAAGCTTGATGGCATTTTTTATTTTGCGTAAAAGGGTAAGATATTCTCTTTTAAGTGCACTTGGTTTCTTAAAAATTTTAGCCATGAATTTCCCCTGTAAAGATTTTATAATATTGTATCATATTTTTACTCAGTTTTCGACAAAAACTTTACACATATGTTTTAAAAGAATCAAAAAAGAGGCTGTTTCACTAAGCATTTTTTACATAAATAATTTTGGAAACGATTCGTAGGGGCGGTCATTGGCCGCCCGCGGGCGACTGATAGTTGCTCCTACAGTGTGTTTTTGAATATTTATGAAAACTATGCAGTTAGTGAGACAGCCGATTTTTTTACAGCTCTGGATGTTCAGCCTGAGCCTTTAAACGTGACCATCGGCGGTCAACTTCGCTTTGAATTTCTTTTAAAACATCCTCATATTTTTCAGAGCACAAATGCCTTGTGCGTCCCATCATTTTAAGCCACTCTGAAACAGGTTGCTTTTTGCCCCTTTTTTCAGGGTCATAGGATAGGTTGGTGCAACCCTGCTCTATTTCGTAAAGAGGGAAGTAACAGCTGTTTACCGCCGCAGATATTACCTGTCGCTCGGTGTTGGGCTTGTCGCCCCAGTTCAGCGGACAGGCAGATAGGCATTTTATATATGCCGTACCGTGATTTTTTGCATAATACTGTGCCTTAGCCGCTTTTTTGATAAAGTCTGCAGGGTCGCTTTCGGCTGCGGTTGCAACATAAGGCATACCCGTGGCCGCCATAATTCTTGGCATATCCTTGTTAAAAAAATCCTTTCCCCATTGGTTGGAGCCAAGGTGAGAGGTTGCACTTTTAGCTCCCATTGGGGTCGAATAGGAAAGCTGATAGCCTGTGTTCATATATCCGCCGTTGTCGTACTCAAAAATTATCACAGGGTCGCCTCTAAGAGCAGTACCCAGTGCAGAGCCCATTCCAATATCCAAACCGCCGTCACCGCTTACCATAATAAAGGTTATATCCCCCTTGGGAAGCTCACCCCGTTCCTGACGCTTGTGGAACATTTTGGCAAGTCCCGACAGGGTAGCGGCACCGTTTTGGAAAAGGTTGTGCACATAGGGCACTTTAAAAGCGGTCTTTGGGTAGCCTGTAGTTACGACCATACCACATCCCGTCTGGAATAACAACACTACATTGCCTTCAATTCCTCTGAGCAGTAGATTTACATTTACAGGAATTCCGCAGCCTGGACAGGCACCATGGCCTGGGGCAAGCCGCTTAGGTCGGGCGGTGGTATCTCTGACGGTTGCCCCCTTTACGGTAAGCTTTCCGTCAATCTCTTCACAGCTTATAATGCTGTTCCCGTCGGCAGTGTCGGTAACAGGCTCAAAATAAGGCTGGGCAGAATAGTCTTTTTCGCCCTCGTATACACCTATATAATCAAATACAGGTGCATTTTTATCATAACAGCTACTAAACAGCTCTATGGCATCAAGCTCATAAAAGTCTCTGCCTCCAAGACCGTAAATGCGGCTTAATACCCGTGGTGTAAGTCCTTTTTGCTGAAGTGCGGCACGGATTTCTAACGACATATTTCCGCCGCCTGCACCGTAGCTATCCTGTCGGTCGGCTATCATTATGGTGTGTGCGGTTTTGCAAAGCGTTGCTATGTCATCGGCAGGAAAGGGACGGATTACCTCAAGGGTAAGCACACCCACACGCTTTCCGTCGGCTCTCAGCTTGTCTACTGCCGATTTGGCGGTAAGATAGGCAGAGCCTAAAACAAAGAGCAATATTTCTGCATCCTCGGTTTGATACGATTTTACGGTGCTCAGCTTTCGGCTTGATAGTGCTTTGTATTCCTCGAAGACCTCAGGTATGACTCTGCGTGCATCCTCCATTGCCAAATGAAGCTGATATTTGTTGTTCATAAGGTCGGGCTCGTTCATATATGAGCCTATGGTTATAGGGTGTTCGGGGTCAAGAGCACTAAAATCGCCTTTGCATGGCCCAATGAACTCTTGAACGGTGCGGTCATCTTCAAATACATATGAATTGCGTTTTTGGTGACTTGTAAAAAAACCGTCGAAAGCGACAATAACAGGCAGACGAAGTCTTTCGGCTATTTTAAGTCCGCAGATGTTTAAATCGTAAACCTCTTGAGGAGAATCTGCAAACAAAACTATCCAGCCTGTGTTAAGAGTATACATAAGGTCGCTGTGATCTCCCTTTATGGAAAGGGGTCCTGAAACCGTACGGCAGGCAATGTTTAGCACCATCGGAAGCCGAGTGCCCGACTGAACGGGCAACTGCTCTATTGCGTATAAAAGACCGTTAGCAGAGGTTGCGTTAAAAACCCTTCCGCCTCCTGCCGCCGCACCGTAGCAGATTCCTGCGGCACTGTGCTCTCCCTCTGCAGGCATTAGTGCGATGTTGTGCTCTCCGTCGGCACCCATTTGGTCAAGATATTCGGCAATCTGTGTAGATGGGGTGATGGGGTAATAGCCCATAACATGGTAATCTATCTGCTTTGCCGCATATGCCGCCAGCTCGTTACCGCTTTCAAATAAAAGCTTCTGATTTGTGTTGCTCATACTACATTAAACCTCCGTCTACACGCTTTTCATCTAAATAGGATTCGCTTGTTATCCACGGGTCGGCACCTGCAGGCTCAAAGTCGAGCTTATCGGCAATCAAATCCTTGTTTCTAACAAACCATTTCTTGTCGGGATGCTCCTGTTCCTTTCCTGAAACCAAAGCTCCTGTAGGGCAAACGTCTACACAGCGTAGACAACCCTTGCAGTGATGATAATCAAGGCCCCTGTTCATCATAGTGGGCTTTCCGCGATACTCACCGGGTAAAAACTGAAAAACCATATCGGGACAGGTGGTGTCACAGAGTCCGCAATGTATGCATTTTTCGGGAAGAAACAGGGGAATAAAGCCCTCGCGTGAGGGGGATAGGTCGTTAGAAACCGTACTGCCGAAATGAGGGTTAGCTCCGCCAATCGGGGCATTTTTGTACCCCCAACGGCTTTTGGCTTCCTTGTAGGGAACCTCTTCATATTTTCCGTCAGGGTCAAAATGCTCGCTTTTAACGCTGTTATAGCCAAGCTCCAGTCCTGCAAGATTGTTTTCAAGAATAGCGGGATATTTTTTGCCTAATGTATCTGTAACAACCGCTTTTACAGCCTCAAGAGGAATAAAGCCCGATGCCTTTGCTGTAGCACCTAACATTACCATGTTAATACGGCTCTTGCTTTTAAGTGCCAGCTCCAAAGCATCAATACAGCATATAGTTCCTGCATGAAGTTTCAGTCGTTCCCTTGCCTCTTTAGTGGAAGATTTCGTGTTTATCACAAGGGTGCAGTCGGCTTTAACTCCCGCGGTTACGGGCAGAGTGGCGGATAAAGCCTCATGAAACAGAACTAACAGATTAGGTCGCTCGACGGGACTGTTGTGTAGAATCTCCTGATTTGGGGCACTCCAACGAATATAAGACTTTACGGGCGAGCCGCGTTTTTCCGAGCCGTAGCTGGAAAAAGCCGCCGCGTTAAGTCCTAAATAAGCGGCACCAAGCTCTCCAAGCAGCTTTCCGCAAAGATTTGCACCTAAACCGCCGATGCTCTCCAGCCTCATTTCATAACATCCGCTGTCGTTAACCCTAGGCAGTTTGACAGAGTATGCCGCATTTTGCTCCTTAGCATTTTTGTTTTGCTCCATATAATTCCTCCAATGCTTTTGTTTTAGCATTGGCATAAACCACCGATTTATACCGAAAAGAGGGATAATTAAAAATCCTACAGATAAAAATATCTGTAGGATTATAAAATAAAAAAGAACCCATCAAAGGATGAGTTCGTTCTTCTGGCAGGGGCGGAAGGAGTCGACCGTCTGCTTCGCATACTTATGGCTCGGCGACCCAACGCTTTGCGTTTGGTACCCGCCTTCACCGCTCTGCGGGAAAAACTAGCCACAGGCAACTTTTTCTATTCCGCAGACCCTCTCGGGTTCGACTCTTGCATATAAAAAAGAACCCATCAAAGGATGAGTTCGTTCTTCTGGCAGGGGCGGAAGGAGTCGAACCCTCTTTGATGGTTTTGGAGACCACTGTTAAACCGTTTAACTACGCCCCTATAAATTTGGGAAATGGTGGGCCATCAGGGACTCGAACCCCGGACCGACCGGTTATGAGCCGGTTGCTCTAACCAACTGAGCTAATGGCCCAAATTTATTGCAGCTTGATAATTATAACACATTTTAAATTTTTGTCAATCTTTTTTTGCAAAACTTAATAAATTTCTTGACTTTACATATCTAAGTCAATATAATTATAAAGCAAAGTTTAATATGGAGACGTATCGAAGTGGTCATAACGGGGCTGACCCGAAATCAGTTAGGGAGCAATCCCCCGCGAGTTCGAATCTCCCCGTCTCCGCCAATAGAAAGAAATCGTGCCGATAGGTATGGTTTCTTTTTTTATTCTTTGAGGCGAGATTCGATAAGTCCGGTTCGGCTTTGCCGAATTGCAACCTTTCGGTGAACGGTTGCAAAGGACGTGTGCGTGTCGGCAAAAGGTTTATCTTTTGCCGAGCGAATCGCCGTCTCTGCCAATAAAAAGAAATCGTGCCGATAGGTATGGTTTCTTTTTTATATAAATTTTGTAGAAATTTATGGTAAAAGGAAGAAATTATGTTATAATGACCTCACTAAACGGAAGCAAAATCTATGATTTTGACCGTTTCTGAGAACACCGAATAAACAATAATTACTAAGGAGGCATATCGTGCTACAATTTTATTTAAGTCTGGTTATAACAGACGAGGAAAAAACTAAACTTGAACTAATCTATCATGAATATCGTTCTGCTATGAAGCACACAGCGTTAGGGATTCTTAAGGACGAATTTTTGGCAGAGGACGCCGTACACGAGGCATTTATAAAGCTCACGCGTCATCTTGATGGGGTGGAAGAAATCTACAGTCACAGAACCCTTGGCTTTGTCGTTAGAATAGCGAAGACCATTTCCCTTGATATGCTTAAAATGAGCGGCAGGCGTCCGTCTGTAAGCCTCGATGAAGATTATTTTCACGACATCATACCCGATAAAAGGGGAGAAATAGACCTTGCTGACGTAGAATTTTCCTGCGTTGTAGAAAAGGTAAAAATGCTTCCAAAGATATATCAGGACGTAATTTTCCTTAAATTCAAATACGATTACACCGACAAAAAGATTGCCGACATATTGGGTATATCCTATGCCACGGTGCGTAAAAGATTAGAGCGTGCGAGAGAGCTTATGGACTATTATTTGAAGGATTGGAGAGAATAATGTTTAGTAGCGAAAAGAATATTGAAATACTGAAAAAAGCCCTTGATGTTATTGAAGAGGAAGAAATCGCCGCCCTGCCCAGCAAGGAGGAGCTGGCTAAAATCACCTTTTCGCCGGAGTTCGAGCGTAAGATGGAAAAGCTTATAAGACAGGAAAGCAAGCCGTATTACAGCCTTATAAATACGGTGGGCAAGCGTGTAGCCTGCTGGATAATTGCGGTAATTATCGCCCTTACCGCTGTCACCTTTAGCGTTGAAGCCATCCGCGAGCCTGTTATAGAATTCTTTGTTAAGACCTTCGAAAAATTCTCAATAATATTCTATAACGAAGAGGATATTGCGGAAGAAAACCCCATAATCGAAGAATACTATGCCCCCACATACCTACCCGAGGGGTATAACAAAGTGTCGGAGGAGCGATTGATTGCTATATATAATATAAATTACGCAACAAGAAGTGGTGAAAGAATATGCTTTAAACAAGCAGTAATGGGTGAAACTTATTTAGAT
>JAZUNC010000061.1:0-5520 GCA_045603945.1 Acutalibacteraceae bacterium
TGTCTTTACTTATACCCATCGAGGAAGAAACTGTGTTAACAAGTGTCTTTCTTCTTTGGGCAAAGCAGGCCTTTACAAAACGGAAAAATGCCTTTTCATCATTAAGCTCTATTTCGGGCTTGTCCCTTAAAGTAAGCTTAATAACTGCCGAATCCACATTCGGTGGGGGCATAAAGCAACTGCGGTCCACCTCGAAAAGTATCTCGCCCTTAGCATAATAGTTTACTGCAACGGTCACCGCACCCGACTCTCTGCTTCCAACCTCGGCACAAAGCCTTTCCGCCGCCTCTTTTTGTACCATTACAGTAATATTGTCGATAGGCAGGCGACTCTCAAGCAGCATCATAATTATAGGGGAGGTTATATAATAAGGCAGATTGGCACAAACCGCAACACGGTCGCAATCGGCAAATTTTTCTTTAATTAAGGCGGCAAGGTCAAGCTTCATAGCATCGCCGAAAATCACCTCGACATTATCCTTATCGGCAAGGGTTTTGTGAAGCACCGAACGGAGCCGTTCATCAAGCTCTATGGAAACCACTCTCTTTGCCGCATCGCAAAGCTCGCGGGTAAGTACGCCTGCACCCGGTCCGATTTCAAGTGCACCTGTATTCTTATCACAGGCGGCAGCAGCCATAGCAGGACACACCTCGGGGTCTATAAGAAAATTTTGTCCCAAAGATTTTTTTGTATTAAAGCCCTCACTTTTAAGTACCTTTTGCAGGGTGTCGAAATCAGCAAGATTCATTGTAATTCTCCGTAAATTCATAAATTTTATTGAACAATCATATATTTTTACAATTTCTATTATACTGATATATCACATCATTTGCAACACAAACTTTTTTGACATATATTTGCACTGCAAGAACAATCTGCTGTTCTTTCTGTAAAAAACCTAAATGCAACAAAAGTATGGTGTTTTCTGCAGCACAAGAGATTGAAAATAATATAATTTCAAGATTTTTCCAGAAAATGTTTGTCAACGGCGTACATTTGTATATAATGACAAAACATAATCCCTCAAAATAACAAATTTCGATACATTTTTTAAAACACTCCTATTGACAAATTCTGCCGAAAAGTTTATACTTTAGTGTGTTAAATCATTTATATTTTAGTAATTTTACTTTTTTGGAGGAAAATTTATGTTAAAGAACGAATACTTAAAAAGGGTTTACGCTGATGTAGAGAAGCGTAACGCAGGCGAGCCTGAGTTTCTTCAGGCAGTTTTAGAGGTTCTCGAATCCTTAGAGCCTGTTGTAGAGCAGAATCCTAAGTTCGAAAAGGCAGGAGTTATCGAACGCATGGTAGAGCCTGAGCGTATGATTACCTTCCGTGTTCCTTGGGTAGACGACAAGGGTCAGGTTCAGGTTAACCGCGGTTTCCGCGTTCAGTTTAACTCTGCAATCGGTCCCTATAAGGGCGGCCTTCGTTTCCATCCCACAGTTAATGCTTCTATAATGAAGTTCCTTGGCTTTGAGCAGACCTTTAAAAACAGCCTTACCTCCCTCCCCATGGGCGGCGGTAAGGGTGGTTCTGACTTCGACCCCCGCGGCAAGTCTGACGGAGAGGTTATGCGTTTCTGCCAGAGCTTTATGACCGAGCTTTCCCGACACATTGGTGCTGACACCGACGTTCCTGCCGGTG
Organism: Acutalibacteraceae bacterium; assembly: GCA_045603945.1. GTDB lineage: Bacteria > Bacillota > Clostridia > Oscillospirales > Acutalibacteraceae > SFWF01. The sequence goes on from JAZUNC010000061.1 coordinate 1,651, forward strand.
ACATCGGCGTAGGTGCTCGCGAGGTAGGCTACCTCTACGGTCAGTACAAGAGACTCCGCAACGAGTTTACAGGCGTACTTACAGGTAACGGCATCGCTTACGGCGGCTCTCTTATCCGTCCTGAGGCAACAGGCTTCGGTGCGGTTTACTATGTAGAAAATATGCTCGCTTCTTTCGGCGAAGAAATTAAGGGCAAAACCTTTGCCGTATCGGGCTTTGGTAACGTTGCTTGGGGTACCGTTAAGAAGGTTAATGAGCTTGGCGGTAAGGTAGTTACCATTTCGGGTCCTGACGGATATGTTTACGATGCCGACGGCGTATCTACCGAAGAAAAGGTTAACTTTATGCTTGAAATGCGTGCAAGCGGCCGCGACAAGGTACAGGATTATGCTGATAAGTTTGGCGTTCCCTTCTACGCAGGTCAGCGTCCTTGGGCAACAAAGGTTGATGTTGTAATGCCCTGTGCTACCCAGAATGAGGTTGGCATTGAGGATGCTAAAAACATCGTAGCAAACGGCGTAAAATACTATGTTGAGGTTGCTAATATGCCCACTACCGCAGTGGCTGTTGCTTACCTTAAAGAAAACAATGTTGTTATCGCTCCTTCTAAGGCAGTTAACGCAGGCGGCGTTGCAGTTTCAGGTTTAGAGATGAGCCAGAACTCCATGCGTTACAGCTGGACCGCTGAAGAGGTTGATGCTAAGCTCAAGCAGATTATGAAGAACATCTTCGAGGCCTCGGCTACTGCTGCTAAGAAGTATGGAATGGAAGGCGACCTTATTGCAGGCGCAAACATTGCAGGCTTCGAAAAGGTTGCAGATGCTATGATAGCTCAGGGCGTTTGCTAATTTAAAAGTACATAAAAGAAATCTATTTTCATCTTTTAATAAAACTAAAATCACCCGACATTATTTGTCGGGTGATTTTAGTTTTGTGTCGCAACTTTCCCGAAGGAACACTAATTGTTTTTTAACTTAATTCTTTTTGCTTTTTCTTCTCTTTCTTCTTCCTCACTTGAAAGTATATAAAGCTCTTCACACGCACGCTGAGCCGAGAGCAGTTCGTTTATCACCTTTTCAGTAGCATCTAAAAGTGTTAAATACATTTGTTTGTAATCAGGCATAGTTATCACCCCTTTCTACATATTAACACTATTCAAACGAAAATGCAACCATAAATGGTTATATAATTATAACGATTTTTGAGCATAATATAGTAGTGGGAGTTGTTGTTATGTTTAAAATCGATAAAGAATTTAAGTCAGCAAATATTTCACGCACCATTCGTTTTACCGAACCGCTTTTTGAAAAGCTTAACAAAACCGCAACAGAAAACAATATTTCATTCAATCTACTTGTTCTTCAGTGCTGTAAATATGCACTTGACAATCAAGAAAGTAACGAAAAATAACTATATCAAAACCACCGCTATGTAAGAAATTTCTACGTTGTAGTGGTTTTGTTTGTTTAATATATATATATATATATCACGGGCAACCAGTGGTCGCCCCTACAAAGATACCATAAAGCCATATGCAACCAAAGTTGTAGGGGCGGTCATCGGCCGCCCGCCGCTAAATTTAATTTAAGATAAAACAATTACGGCTACGCTTTATTTGAAGCGTAGCCGTAATTTTAATTTATAATAGTTTTCTTGTAAATTCGCCATTTTCTAAAATTATATACCCGTTACCTGTATTTTTCTTAGGGATAGACACCGAGCCTGGGTTTATATAGCGAAAGCCGTCTAACTGCTCGTCAGCAGAAACGTGGGTATGTCCGCAGAGAAGTATATCTCCCCTTTTCATCGGTGGCGGATTATCTTTGCCGAATTTATGACCGTGGGTGGCATAAATAGTAATATCACCATCGGCTATAACGGCATAATCTGCCAAAATAGGAAAGGGCAAAACCATCTGGTCCACCTCGGTATCGCAATTTCCGCGGACACAAAGTATCTGATTCTTATAAGCCGAGAGCATTTCTATAACCCTTTTGGGTGCATAATCTTGCGGCAGGTCATTTCTTGGACCGTGATAGAGAATATCTCCCAAAAGCAACATTCGGTCGGCTTTTTCGGTTTTATATGCCTCCAGCATCTTCTCGCACCAAAAGGCACTTCCATGAATATCGGACGCGATAAATATTTTCATATTAGCACCTCGAAGATTAACACTGTTTCATAAGTCGTATATAAAACTCAACCGCACGGCAGGCACAGTCAAGGCGGACACGCTCGTTATGACCGTGAATGGTAGCACGCTCTTCACTTGTCAGGTCCATAGCAGAAAAGCGGTAGACCTTATCCGAAATTCTTCCCCAATGACGTGAATCGGAGCACTGCACCATAAGGTAGGGTGACACTATACAGCCCTTCCAAGTCGAGGCAATAGCCGAGGCAACCTTATCATAGCCCTCGCAGTCGGTACGGGAAATACGTGACGGATTCATTCCGTGAAGTATTTCTATATCTACATTTGGATCGTTAACCGTCTTTTTAAGATACTCTAAGGCTGAATCCATATTATCCTCAGGGTTAAGACGGATATTAGATACCATATTAGCCTCAGGTGGGATAACATTTGATGCCTTGCTGCCCTCCATCTGAGTAAAGGCAACGGTGGTACGCATAAGGGCATTTATCTCTCCACCGCTCTTCTTGCACATAAAGGTATCAATAAGACCCTTAAACAGCCACATATTTGAAAACACTATTTTAAACACAAAGGAAGAATGTCGTCCCAAGGTGTCAAAAAGCTTTGCTACGGGGGGTGTAATGTGATACTTAAAGGGATTTTTCTCAATTTTACTGCAAGCCCTTGAAAGCAGAGCAATAGGACTGTTAGGCTTGGGTGCAGATGCGTGACCGCCCTTTGATTTGGCGGTGTATTTTACATCCATCATACCCTTTTCGGCAATGCCTATAAGTCCGCAGGGAGCCTTTACACCAGGGAAAACATTTTCCACAACGGCACCGCCCTCGTCAACTACCATAGCAGGCTTTATGCTCTCTTGCTCGAAGTAATCGACAATATGAACAGCCCCCATACCGTTGACCTCTTCTCCGCCCGAAAATGCAAAGTAAATATCGCTTTCGGGGGCGAAGCCCTTTTCTATAAGATGCTCAGCGGCAGAAAGAACTCCACCGAAGGTTACCTTGGTATCAAGAGAGCCTCTTCCCCACAGTACACCATCCTCAATTATAGCTTCAAAGGCAGGCTTATCCCAGCCCGATTCGTTTACGGGAACAACATCATAGTGTGCCATTAAAACCGCAGGAGCTCCATCGGTTTTACCCTTCCAACGGAAAAGTATTCCTCTGTCGGGGAACTCCTTATACTCACAGGTCTTAAACACCAGAGGATAAAGCTCGGGAAGTAGTGCAAGGAGCTTTTTAAACTCTCTGTCGTCCTCCAAGGATGGGTCGCGGTAGGAAACCGTCTTGCATTTTATCAGCTCGGCAAGGCGGCTTATTACGGCATCCTTATCAAAGCTTTCTTCATTTTCAAAAACCTTTGGTCCTGCCTTGGGGGTGAAGCTTGCGGCACGGATAATCAGTACCGCAATAAACGCAACCAGCAGTATACCCAATGCTAAAAACACATATCCCATATTACAGCCATCCTTTTTTGTACATAAAACGGGCTACAAGCACGGTGAATACAACTCCTACAGGCACCATTATTCCCACCGTACCCTTGTTGAGGGCAGGAATAAAGATAAAGAGCACAAGCATAAGGATAATAGGAGCAATAGAAAGCTTTACATTCTTCGAAATAAACACAACACCAAGTCCACCGAAAAGCGCAGGCAGTATCATTTCAAAGGCAGGCTCTAAAACAGGGTTTTCAAGAATGGGCTGGAGAGGAAC
>JAZUNC010000062.1:0-3954 GCA_045603945.1 Acutalibacteraceae bacterium
TTTTTGTATATTGTTTTATTTTATCATTTCATTAAATTTTTCTTCGTCTATAACCTCAATGCCGAGAGCATTTGCTTTATCGAGCTTTGAGCCTGATGCCTCGCCTGAAAGGACATAGGTGGTTTTCTTCGATACCGAGGACGAGGTTTTTCCGCCAAAGCTTTCGATAATTGCTGAGGCCTCCTGTCTTGAGTAGGTAGGAAGTGTTCCCGTGAGAACAAAGGTCATTCCCTCAAAGCGGTTGTCTATAGTATTGTCGGGCTCGGTCATATTAAGCCCCAGTGCTTTAAGTTTTTCGACCATTTCACGAGTGGAATCGAGTGAGAAGAATTCTACAATGCTTTCGGCAAGAATAGAGCCAAAGCCGTCAATAGATTCAAAGTCCTCCTTGGATGCCGCAAAAACCGCATCCATAGTTTTGAAATTCTCTGCCGCAAGCTTTGCCGCCTTTTGACCGATATGGCGGATACCAAAAGCAAAAATTAGACGGGAGAGCGGATTTTCCTTAGATTTTTCGATAGCCGACATCATATTGCCTGCCGATTTTTCACCCTTGCGGTCTAAAGCCGCAACATCCTCGAATTTAAGGGTATAAAGGTCGGTAATATCCTTAATAAGTCCTGCATCGGTAAGCTGTTCCAAAACGGCGGGACCTAATCCCTCTATATCCATTGCATCACGGGAGGTAAAGTGGATAAGGTGACGAAGCACCTGTGCAGGACATTCTGCATTGGTGCAGCGAAGCACCGCCTCACCCTCTTCGCGGAAGACAGGACCTCCGCAGGAGGGGCATATATGTGGCATTGCAAAAGGTATAGAATCTTCGTTATGTGCCTTTACCGCTACAACCTCAGGGATTATCTCCCCTGCCTTACGGACGATTATTGTATCACCGAGGCAAATTCCCTTTTCTCTTATAAAATCCTCGTTATGAAGTACGGCACGGGAAACGGTAGTACCAGCGAGGCTTATAGGCTCGAACTCGGCAGTAGGTGTAAGTGCTCCTGTTCTGCCTACATTGATTTCGATTTTTAAAAGCCTTGTTTCCTTTTCCTCGGGAGGATATTTATAGGCTATTGCCCATTTAGGATATTTTGCAGTACTGCCCATATCCTCACGCAATGCAAATTCATCTACCTTAATAACTGCACCATCTATATCAAAGGGCAGGTCACCGCGAGAATTTCCTATTCGCTCTATTTCGGCAACTGCCTCATCCATATTTCTGCACTTTTTGTAGGTAGGGAGCACGCTAAAGCCTAAGGATTTTAGGAAATCAAGGGACTGGATATGGTTAGTAATCTCTCTGCCCTCGATATGCTGAATATTAAATACAAATATATCCAGCTTTCTTTCGGCTGTGATTTTAGAATTCTTTTGTCTTAATGACCCAGCGGCAGCATTTCGGGGGTTTTTAGCCGTCTGCTCCCCCATAAGCTCCTGTCTTTTAACCAAGGCTTCAAATGACTCGCGGGACATATAGACCTCACCACGCACCTCAAGCTCTCCGTCAAAGGGAATGGTTTTAGGTATACTGTCTATAGTGAGCAGATTGGCGGTTACATCTTCGCCTGTTTCGCCGTCGCCGCGGGTGGAACCGCGTACAAAACTACCGCCCGAATATTCAAGGGAAACCGACAGTCCGTCGATTTTAGGCTCTACCGAATAGACCGTTTGACCTACGGCATCAGTAACCTTTTTATCGAAGCTGTAAAGCTCTTCAAGGCTGAAGGCATCAAGTAGGCTTGCCATTTTTACCTTATGCTTCACAGGGGTGAATAGCCGTGCAGCAGCACCGCCTACCTTTTGGGTTGGAGAGTCTGCTGTCTGTAGCTCGGGAAACTGAGCCTCCAGCTGACGAAGCTCTCGTCCCAGCATATCATACTCATAATCGGATATTTCGGGGGCGTCCTCATTATAATATCTTTCGTTATGGTAGCGTAGCAGAACAGTTAGCTCCTGAGCTCGCTTTTTTGCATCTTTAAATTCCATATTTTTCTCCTCTACTGAGTTACTCCTGCACCGAAGTCAAAAATATCTTCCATTACCTCGTCGGTAGCGTGACCAACACTGGTAAAGGCATCGGGAACGGCACCCACTATAACGGTTTGTGCAACAATAAATTCTGTCGTTGCGACCTGTTCGGTGTCGGTTTCCAGCATTGCGAGGTCACTTTCAAGACTAACCGTCATTAATATCTGATGAAGCACCTGATTTATTCCTGCAGTTTGGAAATTGCTTTTAAAATTGCTTGCCACGGTGGTAGTTATATGTACTGAGTAGTTTAGCTTTGGCCACTGTGTGCTTGTAAGATACAGTCCAAATGCGGCACTTAAAGGTACGGAAAAATTCACCCTTTCGTATGCCGCGATTTCCTTTGCAATTTCATCACTTATCTTAGATTTCAGCTGATTTGCCGTAACAGAATCTATCTCCACCGAGGTTGCAAGCCCCTCGCTGTTGCGGCTGATTTTAGCCAACATATCGTAGGTTATGTCCAACTCCGATAGTGCGCGGGCAGATGCCCTGTTGGCACAGTCTATAACGGCGGTTTTTGCCGCACTTTTCGCAAAGGCTCTGACCACGCTACGAAGACGGTAGTCAAAATATATCGATGCCGATGCTATCACCAAAGCAACCGCCAAAACAAAGCTTACTGTGCGGCTTATCCGCAGTTTTGTATTCTTTCGGAAACTTATCAATAAATCACCGCCTTCCGCAATATATATTACGAAAGGCAGTAAGGTTTAGTGAATTATTTCTGTATAGCCTTTGCCGCTTTTACGATTATTTCGGCGGCGGTGTCTGTACCCACACGGCTGTTTATACAAAGGTCGTAGGCACTTCTTGCACCCCAGCGGGTGTCGGAATAATAGTTGTGATACGAAGCACGCTTTTTATCAGCACGTTTAATTACAGATGCGGCGGCATCGGGCTCTATATGCTCATGTTGGCAGATGCGTTCTATTCTTTGCTCCATATCGGCATACACGAATACTGTAAGTAAATTGTCGCGGCCTTTAAGTATAGACTCTGCACAGCGACCCACAATAACGCAAGACTCGTTTTCAGCTATTTCCTTTATTATTTGAGAACAATTAATGAAAGCTTTGTCTGTTATTGGAAGAGAAGATAACCCTGTATTAATAAACGGAGCTCCTGAAAAAGCACCTGAGGAAAGAGCATACAAAAAGCTGTTAACGGCAGTTTCGTCCACCTCGTGAAGCACGTCCTCACTCATACCGCTGTTTTTAGCAATAAGAGCTATAAGCTCTTTATCGTACATTTTAACACCGAGAAGCTCTGCAACCTTGCGAGCAATCTCGCGTCCTCCGCTTCCGAATTCCCGTCCGATGGTAATAATTAATTTATTCATAAGGGTCACCTCGTTACTTATATATTATATTTTAACATATTTTATTTTTCTATTCAACCCTATAAACTAACGAAATTATCGCCTAAGTTTCAGACAGAATGACTATTATACCATTCCAATAGAAAAGCACGAAAAAACATCGTTTTTTCGTGCTGAGATTCGTTATTTTGCTTTTTTCATATTAACTGCGGCACCAGGCTTTTGGCGAGCAAAGTAATCTTTTGTTTCCTTTGCTACCACACCGCTCAAGACAATAAGTGCTATAATATTAGGCAGAGCCATCAGTCCGTTAAATATGTCTGCAATTGTCCATACAGCCTTTAATGTCATATAAGGACCTACAAATACAGCTGCAATGTATAACCAACGGAAGACCTGAATAGCCCATTTTCTACCGCCTGTAAGGTATTCAAGACAACGTTCACTATAGTAGTCCCAACCGAGAATTGTAGTGAAGGCAAAGAAGACAAGGCATGTCATAAGCATAAATGAAGTTACGCTTTCGGGAAGGAAGGGCAAGCCGTAATTGAATGCACGCATAGTAACATCAACACCGTCAAGACCAACATTCCAAGAGC
>JAZUNC010000063.1:0-2693 GCA_045603945.1 Acutalibacteraceae bacterium
CTCGGTAGCGATACCGTATCGGTTCAAGTCCGATTAGCGGCACCATCGCAAAGTCTCTAAGCATTAAGCTTAGGGACTTATTTATGTTAGTCTTAGCAGGAAGATAAGAAAATAAAAAATAGGGATGCATCTGTTTAAAAGATGCATCCCTGTTTTTCTATTTTTCAATCATATCTACAAGGTGTTTTGCAACCCTATAGTAAAGCTTTGTCTGATCCACAAAAATATCTTTCGGCAGTTTATCGCTAGCCATTGTTTCCAAGCAAAATACGCCTTTAAAGCCAATTTCCTTAATAGCTTTACAAACATCTTCCCAGTCTATAACACCCGTCATAGGCATAATATGAATATCTGCCCAGCCGTTGTTGTCGTGAATGTGGAAGCATGCGATTTTGTCACCCATTCTGCGGATGGCATCCCCTACCGAGATTTGGCTTTGGCATATTACAGCGTGGCCTGTATCAAGGCAAACCTTAAAATTATCGTCGTTCATTTCTTCCACAAAACGAAGAACATCCAGAGGATAGCCTATACCAAGACCTGTCATAGGCATATTTTCATAGCAGATTACTACACCCTGCTCCTTTGCATATGCCAGAAGCTCGGTCATAAATTCCTTATTCAGATCCCAGGTTTTTTGCTCGTTTTCGGTGCCTTTATCATTTACACCGAAAGGCATTATGGGGTGAATGACCCAGTTTTTACAGCCGAGAAGTGCACAGGCATGAATGGAGGTTTTCATTTTTTCCATACGCTCGGCACGGTCTTCGGGGGTATTGTCCCTAACAGGCCAACGCCAAGGACCGTGAGCCTGATCGATTGAAACACCAGCCTCTTCTGCCATGCTTTTATACTCGGACATTGTGAGGACGAGCTCATCCTCGTTCATATAAAAGAATGGTTGATCGTTGCAAAGATCGAAATTAACAGAAGTAAAGCCAAATTCAGCCATTTTCTTAAAGTAATTTCCACCTAAATGACGAAACTCAAACTCTCCGCAACAAATTTTCATAAGCTATTCCTCCAAATTCATATATAATTTATTTTCTCTGTCGGTTGAATTTCCCGAAAGAGGTGCTTCTCAGTTTAATTTTGCTACCCGTTTAAAGTTAAACAAATCTTTCTTATAAATTATTTTTTAAGGGCAATTGCTTGTTTTGCTTTCTCGGCAATATCCTTTGCACGAAGACCGAACTTATCGAGAAGCTCGGCAGCGGGGCCTGAAATACCGAAGGTATCATTAACACCGAGTTTTAAAACGGTGGTAGGATAAGCCTCGGAAAGATACTCTGAAACAGCAGAGCCAAGACCGCCTATTACGCTATGCTCTTCTGCGGTAACGATTGCACCCGTTTCTTTTGCAGCTTTAAGAACAATTTCGGTATCTAAGGGCTTGATAGTTGCCATATTGATAATGCGAGCATTTATTCCCTCTGCTTTTAAGAGGTCATAAGCCTCCAGTGCTTCTGCAACCATAAGGCCTGTAGCGATAATAGTAACATCGTTACCCTCTTTCAGCTCTACTCCCTTGCCGATTTCAAAGGTGTAATCGTCATCAAATACAACAGGAACGGCAAGACGGCCGAAACGCATATAAACAGGACCCTCGTGGTTGATAGCGGCTTTAACAGCCTTATATGCCTCGGTATAATCGGCAGGGTTGATAATGGTCATACCGGGGATGGTACGCATAATACCAATATCTTCACAGCACTGATGGGTAGCACCGTCTTCACCTACCGAAATGCCTGCGTGGGAAGCACCAATAATAACATTAAGATGAGGATAGCTAACAGAGTTTCTTATCTGCTCGAAGGCTCTGCCTGCGGCAAACATTGCAAAGGAGCTTGCAAACACCCTTTTACCTGTTGCAGCAATACCTGCTGCAATGCTCATCATATTACCCTCTGCGATACCGCAATCGTAAAATCTTTCAGGGAATGCCTTTTTAAAAGTACCTGTCTTGGTAGCTTCAGCAAGGTCTGCATCCATTACGATAAAATCATCACGTTCTTTTCCAAGCTCAACAAGAGCGGCACCGTATGCCTCTCTTGTAGCAATTTTCTTTACATCAGCCATATATGCTCCTCCTTACATAAGTTCTGCCAGTTGAGCTTCAAGCTCTTTCACAGCAGTAGCGTGATCCTCGTCACCAGGGGCTTTTCCGTGCCAGCCGCAAACATTTTCCATATAGGAAACGCCCTTACCCTTAACGGTATTCATAATAATAGCGGTGGGCTTGTCGGTAACCTTTTCGGCGGCAAGCACTGCGGTTTCTATCTCGTCGAGATTATGTCCGTCGATTATAATTGCATTCCAACCGAAAGCCTCGAACTTTTTATCGAGAGGAGCAGGAGAGTTTACCTCTTCACAGGTTCCGTCTATCTGGAGGTTATTGAAATCTACAAATGCAGTTAAATTTGAAAGACCCTTGTTTGCTGCAAACATAGCAGCCTCCCAAACCTGACCCTCTTCACATTCGCCGTCACCTAATATAGTGTACACACGATAGGTTTCGCCGTAATGCTTAGCAGAGAGCGCCATTCCAACAGCACAGGAAACACCCTGTCCGAGAGAGCCCGAAGACATATCTACACCGGGGATATTCTTCATGTCGGGATGGCCCTGAAGACGGGAACCTGTATGGCGAAGAGTAAGAAGCTCTTCTACAGGGAAAAAGCCTCTGTGTGCAA
>JAZUNC010000064.1:0-1772 GCA_045603945.1 Acutalibacteraceae bacterium
CTTTGTGGCTATGATGAACGAAAAAGCAAAGGCTCTTGGGATGAACAGTACAAATTTCGTAAATAGCTATGGGCTTGATGCCGAAGGGCACCTTACTACCGCCCACGATGTCGCTATTATGTCGAAAGAATTGATAAGACATGAGCTTATAAGACAGTATTCAACAACTAAAATAGATTCTCTGCGTGGCGGCGAGTCGGAGCTTGTAAATACAAACAAACTAATCCGATATTATGATGGATGCTTTGGCCTTAAAACAGGAACTACCTCGCAGGCAGGCTCCTGTCTTTCTGCAACAGCCGAAAGAAACGGTCTTACCTTAATTGCGGTTGTGCTGGGAGCCTCTACAAGCAAGGACCGTTTTAGTGGCACACAAAAGCTTTTGGATTACGGCTTTGCAAATTATTGCTATGCCGAGGTGGAGGCAGATACTACTGGATTTACTGATATTCCTGTGAAAAAGGGTACGGTAAGGTGGGTAACTCCCACCGTAGGTCAGAAATTTTCTACGCTGCTAAAAAAAGGGGAAGAGGAGGGTATAACCCAAAGCTTTACCCTTGAAAAGGAACTGACCGCACCTATAAAAAAAGGCGATGTTGTTGGATATGTCCATATTCTTCTTAAAGATGAGGAAATAGGGGCTATTCCCATTGTTGCAGCAAACGGCTCGGAAAAACTGACATATTGGGTCTGTATTGCCAGACTTATAAAAAGTTTGTTTACTTTATAAAATATTATAAATTTCTATTGAAAAAAATCAAGTTTTAGTGTACAATGTATATAAATTAATTTAATTACCAACATCAAGGAGCATTAAAGATAATGGCACTTACTTTTAACAGCAAATACGCTGCACAGTTCCTTCGCGAAAACGACCTTAAAGGTCTTGAAGCTCAGGTATCGGCAGCTCACGATATGTTACATAACAAAACAGGACTTGGAAATGATTTTCTCGGTTGGGTAAATCTTCCCACAGACTACGATAAAGAAGAATTTGCTCGCATCAAAAAGGCAGCCGATAAAATCATAAGCGATACAGATGTTTTCATCGTTATAGGCATCGGTGGCTCATACCTCGGTGCACGTGCCGCTATCGAGTTCTTAAAGTCCAACAACTATAACGCACTGCCTAAAAACACCCCCGACATTTACTTTGCAGGAAACACTATCAGCGGTTCCGCACTTGACGATCTTTTAAAGATTTGCGAGGGCAAGCGTGTTTCGGTAAATATCGTTTCTAAATCGGGAACCACTACAGAGCCTGCTATTGCTTTCCGTGTTCTGCGTAAATATCTCGAAGAAAAGTACGGCGAGGAAGAGGCTGCCAAGAGAATTTATTGCACTACCGATAAGGCTCGCGGCACACTTAAACAGCTTGCCGACCAAAAGGGTTACGAGTGTTTTGTAATTCCCGATGATGTAGGAGGACGCTTTTCGGTGCTTACTGCTGTAGGACTTCTTCCTATCGCTGTGTGTGGTGCTGACCTTGATGCACTTATGAAGGGTGCAGCAGATGCCGCAGCAGACTATGCTGAAAAGGATATGAGCAAAAATCCTTGCTACACATATGCCGCTATCCGTAATGCTTTTTACAGAAAAGGCAAATCGGTAGAAATGCTGGTTGCTTACGAGCCCAGATTTACTATGATGGCAGAATGGTACAAACAGCTCTTCGGCGAAAGTGAGGGCAAGGATAATAAGGGAATATTACCGTGCTCGGTTGTCTTCTCTACCGATCTTCACTCGATGGGTCAGTATATACAGGACGGAAG
>JAZUNC010000065.1:0-10078 GCA_045603945.1 Acutalibacteraceae bacterium
AAGAGGAACCCTGTGAAGAGCTACCTTGTGAAGTGCTACCTTGTGAAGAACTTCCCTGTGAGGAAGAACCTTGTGAGGAACTGCCTTGCGTAGAAGAACCTTGAGAGGAGCTACCTTGCGAAGAGCTGCCCTGTGAAGAGGAGCCTTGTGAGGAGCTGTTCTTTGAAGACGAACTATCAGAGGTAGTAATTTCCGGATCGACATTACCCTTCAAATCGTTCCAAAGATCTTCTATTTCTTGCTTTTCTTCATCTGTTAAATCGTCATTATCGCCCCACAGGTCATCATAATCCTGAGTTGGATCGCTCAATTCGGATGAATTGGATGAGCCATTATCCGAGCTTGAGTTGTCTTTGTCTTTACCACATGCGGCAAACGAAAGCACAAGCAATAAACAAAGTAGAATTATGGTAAGTTTATTAAACATTTACTCACACACCAACTTAAGCGAAAGGATCAACTGGTTGATATTCGTTGCCGCCTTGGTCAATTTCTTCGTTACCTTCCCAATCGCTTCCGGTTCCGTCGCCATCCTTAGAAGCGGTATCAAGAAAATCTTCTAAAGATGCAAGGCTAATAAGTTCAGCCTCAGGCTGAATATATGCTTTTCTCATTTTAATTACCTCCATTATTCAGCGTTAGGTGCATTCTCTACAGCATATTTGAGAATAGTAGCACGGTTAGTTTCCCATACATCAGCATCATTAACGGTGTGAATAGCACCTTTTGCATCGTTATACTGCTGAACAGTAATGTCTCCAGCTGCATATCCAGCTTCAGCTGCTGCATCGCCGTTGTCGAGAATTGCGTTAATTGCTGTTTTTTCAGAAGTACCATTCTGAATATAATCATCAACATTGTTAGTGCTATACTTAGCAACTCCGTCAACTACATAATAAACGCGGGCAGTAATCTTTGTACCAAGGAATCTTAAAGCTTTAGTTTCAGCATCATCACCAGTGAAACCAAATCTAAGAATAGCATTAAAGTTTCTTTCATTTACAAATGCAATAAAGTCATCATCGGTAGAATAAATAGCGGCTTTAACAGCATCTTCACGATCGTATTCAAGCTCTGCACCATCAAGAAGAGAGGTGGGATAGAATACAACACCAAATTCTGAAACCTTGGTTATTGCTTCTTCAGGAATATCAACAGTAGCATTGATAAGTATGCCCTGATCTAAAGCAGATTTTTCCGAAAGGATACCAGACAGGTTAAGTTTAGCAACAGGTTCGGTTTCTGAAACCACAGGTGTGGTAATTTCGAGGTCTGTAGCAGTGATGTCCTGAGCAGCAGCATTTTTAGTAGCAGCTTTAGCTTCAACATCGATTACAGGATTAGCAGCGGTAACTTTATAACTAATGATGAACCAAACACGGGTAGTATACTTGGTATCAGTATTTTTAAGAGCGTTAACGGCTGCAAAAGTAATAACTGTGTTTGCATCACCAAGAGTGTAGATAGTGTCGACCGCTTCTGTGTCATTCCAAGTTTTAAGATCGGGGTTAACTGTTACGGACTGTACAGTAGCACCTGTAGCGGTAATTGTACCCTGAACACCGCCGACAACCTTGTCAGCATCGTTAAGACGAACCTTAACAGTGATTTCATCGCCAACAGCTGCATTAGCAGGACCTTCGGCAACAAAAGAGGGTGTGGTTGCTGCGGATGCGGAGAATGCGAAGCAGGAAGCCAGCATAGCAATTGTAAGAACGAGAGCTATGAGTTTTTTCATAATTTTTCCTCCTATGACCTTAGATAGTTATGTATTTTTCGCATAAAAATGCCTATAGCATTTACACTTTACTGTATTATAACACCCCTTGATGCGTTTGTCAAGTGAATGAGCTTCAACCAATATGTACAAAATGGCAGAGTTTTTTTAGTTAAGTTGCTATAACTCGTTTGCGGTTTGTGATATATATTTTAGGGTTGTTGGTAGGGACGGCTTGCGGTTCTTCGCCAATCCCTACACACTTTCTCCGAGTGTGCCACCTGAATTTTTATATGAAAATATATTGATATATTTTTGCGGTTATATATAATATATGTATATATTATACGAAATGATGGTGCCTATATTATATGAGTATTTCCCATTCTCCTACACACATTTATGAGCCCGACCCTTTACAGTGCGGACAGGCTGTGCTTGCCATGCTTACAGGTAAGACGGTTGACGAAATTATTGAGCTTTGCGGCACAGAACGAGAAACCACACTTTCTGATATGAAAAGGGTTCTTGCTCTTTGTGAAGTTGCCTTTGACCCACAGCGAAAACAGGTTTTTGCGAAAAATGAACTGCCCTCAATCGCACTACTAAGCCTTGAAACACCAAAATGCTGGCACTGGTCTTTATACTATGACGGAATGTTTTATGACCCTGAGTATGGTATGCTTACCGACTTTCCACCGTCAAACAGAAGATATTATTGGAAGATAGAAAGATAGGAAAACAGGAAGAGTCTTTACTCTTCCTGTTTTATTTCCATATGCTTATCGTACATTTCCTTGCCGAGCATTGCATAATATACGGTAGAGTAGCCCTTAGCAGGGTTTGAAGCTTCCTTTGGGTAAACCAGCAACACATAATCGACACCGAAAAGTCTTGACTTTATATTGGTCAGCGAAAATCCCGCCCTTTGGTAAAAGGCTATTCGGCGGCGTCTGATTATTTCTTCCTTTGGATTTACTGCTTTTAATATATCTTCACACTCTACAATGATACAATTGTTTCCTGCAGCCTCTTTTAAACACTCAAGAGTTCTGCCGCCTATCCCCTGCCCTCTCATTTCGGGATTTACAGCAAGGTAATCTACCAAAACATATCCATCTTTTTCGCACAGATTAAAATAAGAAAGCACCTTTTCGCCATCATACAAGGCGTAACAGGTGCATAGTCCCTCATCAACCATTTTGAGAATAGAACCGAGAGGTTTAAGCTCGTCAGGTGGGAAATCATTCACCATATAGGTATTATATATATGGGTGATTTTATTTTTGTCGAGTTTTGTAAGCATTTTTTACCACGTCCAAATATTATTATATCACAACCGAAATTTATAGTCAATATTTTTAAAAATTATTTATTTTTCACAAAAATTATTCACAAAATGCTTGACAAATTGACAAATGTGTGTTATATTGAAGACACAGAAGAGAGATATTTAAAAATTTTTGGAAAGGAAAGGACTGATACCCGATGAAAAGGGAAGCTGAACCTCAGGTTAACAGAAGAATTTAGAGGAAAGGTGTGAGTCCAAAGATTTAACAAGTTTTAAATCAACCCATCAGATAGGTATATATCTGAAAATACGAAAATAAACGAAACATTTAATATAAAAATAAATGTAAAGGCGTGAGTCCAAAGGTTTATTAAGTTTTTAAATCGACAAAAAAATTCATTGTAAAGGAATGAGTCCGAAAGTTAAATTAATTAGTATTCGACCATTAATAAATATAAGGTGAGTCCAATGTACTAAGCAAGTTAAATTGGCTAAATAAACGAAAGGACAAAGGTCCAATGACTTAAATAATCTAAGCGGTTGTCAGGTAGACAACCGCTTTTTTGTCGAGAGGCTCGACTCCCGATTCGAGAAATATAGACTTTATTTAAGCCTAAGCAACACGACCCGACCGTAAGATGCTGTTTGCCTTTTTCTTATCGAGAGGCTCGACACCCAACACGACTTGATGTTATTGAAATAATGTGTTATTCTGTATATACTAAATATCTATAATAAATTTACACTTAAAGGATGCTTTGTTATGAAAATTCTTGTTGTTTTTACGGGTGGCACTATTGGAAGCAGGGTGCAAAACGGTTGGATAGCCCCCGACAGAGACACCAAATATTCACTTGTTGAAAATTATAAAAAAGAATGTGGTGACGATGTAGAGTTTTCTTGCACAGAACCGTATTTTGTACTTAGCGAAAATCTTTCTGCTAAGGAAATTAACACACTTATTGGCTGTGTATGTGACAATATTAATAAGGATTATGACGGAATCATTGTCACCCACGGCACCGATACCTTGCAGTACAGTGGGGTGGCACTATCATTTGCGGTGGGCAGTAACAGTATTCCTATTCTTATGGTTTCTGCAAACTATCCTCTTGAAGACAGCCGTTCTAACGGACAAATCAATTTTAAAGCTGCGGTGGAATTTATTAAACAGGGCTGTGGGAAAGGGGTTTATATTTCCTATAAAAACCGAAACGATTCTCTTAAATTCCACAGTGCACTTAAAGCACTCAGCTACGGTGAAGCGGACGACCTTATACACAGTCTTTACGAAGAGCATTATGCAGAATACACCGAAAATGGCATTGTGATATGCGGCGATGTGTCACAGGCACCTGCGATAGGACATTTTACTCTTTGCGAGCGACCCAAAATACTTACCATAGCCGCAAGCCCTGCCGACGGTTTTGATTATGACATAGCAAAATACAACGCTGTAATACTTCGCCCCTATCATTCGGGCACACTTAACACCGAAAATCGTGATTTTAAAAGATTTTGCAGTCGAGCAAAAGAGCTTAATATGCCTGTTTTTATAACCAACATCCACAGCGGTGCCGCATATGAAAGTGCGAAGGTTTATGAAGAACTCGGCATAATTCCCCTGCCCTGCTCCACTTTTGTAAGCGTTTTTATGCGTATTTGGGTTGGCATCAGTCGTGATGAAAATTTAAAAGAATTGTTTTAGCATAGAACAATCCCTCCTGCAAAAAATAATTGCAGGAGGGAATTTTATGAAAGACAAAAAAACACCATCGTCAAACGACTATTCCAAACACCCAGACAGCTCTTTCGACCTTATTAACAAGTACGGCACATATGAAATACAGCCAACTGCCGATACGGATAATCCTTTTCCTCACATAGCACAGGGTCTTCCAAAAACAGAAAACCGCAGAAAAAGAGATGAGGAAAAGAAAACCCGAGAGGATGCATTTTAGGGGGCATAACCCGTCCCCTACATAGTTTTCTTAATAAATTCAAACAAAGCGGCACAGCCACGGTAAATATCGTCATAAGCCAATGCAAAATCCCCTGAATACCAAGGGTCGGAAACCGAAGCATTACTTCCTGTGTAAGACATAAGCATTTTTATTCTGCCGTCATTCTCGCCCCCTGTAATACGCAGGATGTTTCTCATATTGCTACTATCCATAACGAGGATGTAATCGTTATAAAAATAATCATCCTTTTCAAAATGCACAGCACGCTTTAAGTTGCAGGAAATGCCGTGCTCGGCAAGCTTTGCTTTTGCCGGAGGATATACGGGATTGCCTATCTCCTCAAAGCTGACGGCAGAGGAGCTGATTTCAAATCTATCAGCCAGACCCTCTGAATTTACCATATCTTTAAATATAAACTCTGCCATAGGACTGCGACAAATATTGCCGTGGCAGACGAACATAACCTTGATTTTATCCATAATAACACCTCTGTATTTATTTTACTAAAAAGAAAATATACTGTCAATAAGATATGACGGTTATTGACTGTTCTTTATATACACAGTATAATGAGTTTGGTGATAAGTATGAAAGATGTATACATAGTCCACTGTAAGGATTACGATTCCGACAGGGTTTACTCTGCTATGAAGGAACTGCTTTTTAAGGACGACCTACTAAGTTTTGTAAAGCCTGATATGACCATTGGCATAAAAGCTAATATGATTTCTTTTTTAAAGCCTGAGGCTGCGGCTACCACACATCCCGAGGTGTTAAGGGCTTTGTCGAGAATTTTAACCGAGTTGAGTGCTAAGGTGATAATCGGCGACAGCCCAGGAGGACTTTATACCCCTGCTTTTGTCGATAAGGTATACTCCTTTGCAGGAATGAAAACGGTTGAGGGGGAAAATGTTACTCTTAACAGAAATTTCGAGCAAAAAACCGCAAAATTTCCCGATGCGGCGGTTTTGAAGGACTTTCAGTACACCGCCTGGCTTGATGATTGCGATGCGATAATCAACTTTTGTAAGCTTAAGACCCACGGAATGATGGGTATGTCGGCAGCGGCAAAGAATATGTTTGGGGTTATCCCCGGAACAATAAAGCCCGAATATCATTTCCGCTTCCCAAATCCCGAAGATTTTGCACGAATGATTGTGGATATAAACGAGTATTTCAGACCCGTGCTTTCAATTTGCGATGCGGTTGTAGGAATGGAGGGCAACGGCCCCACTGCAGGCACACCCCGTGAGGTAGGCGGAATTTTAGCCTCTAAGTCCCCTTATAAGTTAGATTTGGTCTGTGCTGACATTATAGGGCTTGATATTAAAGAAATTCCTACCGTTATGGCCTCTATCGAGGGAAAGCTTACACCCGACAGCGTAACCAAGCTTGACATTGGTGGGGATCTAAGCAGTCTTAAGATAGCCGATTACAAAAACATTGAGGTGCATAACAGCTTGCTGTTTGCAGGAAAGGGCGGCGTGTTAGGCACGGTTTTCGGCAGTATCGCCCAAAGTGCACTTTCCTCCAGACCTGTGCTGACTCCAAGTGAGTGTGTCGGCTGCAAAGAATGCTATAATGTTTGCCCTGCTAAGGCAATAACTATGGTAGACAAAAAGCCGCGAATAGACCGAAAAAAATGTATTCGTTGCTTCTGCTGTCAGGAATTCTGTCCCAAAGGTGCACTGAAGGTCAAACGCCCGATAGTTGCAAAAATATTAAACAAATAAAAAAAGTCATTCTGACGGGTAGATGCTCATCAGAATGACTTTTTTATTTGCACAAGACGGGAAACCCGTCCCCTACGAATATTAACGATTATATGTTTATCAAATTTTCAATATCTCATGGGCGGCGAATCACTGCCCCTACAACGGTTGCCGTGTGATAAGGTGATAAATCATATTTTCCTGTGCCTCAATGCGGCTCCCTTATTCCTTATTCCTAATAAGGGTGGTTACTATTGCGTTGTCGTAAAAATAGAAATCAAGGTCACAGTTTTCAAGCTCATAACGTAGGATTATCATCGGTTCGGAGGGGAAAGCCAGAAAACGAAGTTCTTCTGCTGTTGCGTTTATAGTTTCTCCGTCATCGCCAACCACTTCTTCAACCTCTTGCTTGGTTGTAATGCCCATTGAGAAACTAAAAATATCTGCATCGGTAGCAACAACGCTGATACCCTTATCCTGATTATCGGTTTCATAATAAAAACGTGCCGACAAAACATCTATTTCGGTATAAATATCATCTTGAGCTTCGGAATAATAAGGAATCTGAAGTTCATCGTTAGGGTCGTGCACATGAGCTTCGTCCTCGTGGCCAATCCCCGCATTTTCACCTGTATGGATAGCCTCATAGTCCTCGACCAGACCCGAATAATAATCCTTTACCTCATTGACCTCTGCACCCAGTCCGTATTTGATCTCTCCAAGCTTACCTGTAGCGACAGATGCTTTAATCTTATTTTCAGAACTGCTGTCTGTAGAAGACGCATCTTCACCGCCACAGCCCGCCAAACACAACAACGATAGGCACAAGATTAAACTTAAAAGCTTTTTCATTACTGTTTCTCCTTTAAAAGTTTTTCGCGAAGATTCCAAAGCTCCTGAGAAAGGTCTACATAATAGGTATGGGGGTTCTCAAAACGCTTTACCTCATCCCAAAGGTTGTCCACACACTTTTTACGGTAGGCGGAAATTTCCTTAACGGAGGGCGAAGTGTAAACCTGCTTACCATTTTCCATAATTTTAATTTGTAGCTTTTTCGCAGTAAAATCGGTCACTGTTTTGCGTTTCCAGGTGTGTACGGGATCAAATATCTCGTAAGGCTTAGTATCGTCGATCTTCTCGTAATTCATACAAATAACATCGGCTATAGCCTTGCCTGTTTCATTGTCGTAAAGACGCCAAGGAATCTTTACTCCAGGGAGGGTGATTTTTGCGATATTTTCGCTTATTTTAATTTTAGGAACAACGGTGCCGTCGGGAAGCTCAACAGCGGCAAGCTTGTAAACTCCGCCAAATACCGCTTCACTTGAGGCAGTAATAAGACGCTCGCCAACGCCGAAGCTGGAAATTTTCGCACCCTGATTGTCAAGTTCTTTAATAAGGTGCTCGTCCAGAGAGTTGGAAACGACTATAGCACAATCCTCATAGCCTGCTTCATCAAGCTTTTTGCGTATTTTTTTAGACAGATAGGCTATATCTCCGCTATCTATTCGAACCCCTTTAGGACGACATCCAAGAGGCTTTAACACCTCATCAAAGCATTTAATTGCGTTAGGTAAACCCGATTTTAAAACATTAAAGGTGTCTATAAGCAAGGTACAGCTATCGGGATATTTTTCTGCATAGGTTTTAAAGGCTGTATACTCATCGGGGTAAAGCTGCACCCAGCTATGTGCCATAGTGCCCGATACAGGTGTACCGAAATCTTGTGCAGTCTTTACGTTAGAGGTTCCAAGGGCTCCGCCGATAATTGCGGCACGAGCACCGTAGTATGCCGCATCATATCCGTGGGCACGGCGGGCACCGAACTCCATAACAGGACGGTCTCCTGCCACAGAACAAATACGGTTTGCCTTGGTTGCAATAAGTGACTGATGATTAATGGTAAGAAGCACCATTGTTTCTACAAGGAATGCCTGCATTGCAGGACCGCGGACGGTAACAATCGGCTCCATCGGGAATATGGGTGTGCCCTCGGGAACTGCCCAAACATCACACTCGAACTTAAAGTCTGCAAGATACTGTAAAAACTCTTCACAAAAAAGATTCAGCGAACGGAGATATTTTATATCCTCCTCGGTAAAATGAATATTGTTAAAATACTCGATAAGCTGTTCAAGTCCTGCCATAATTGCATATCCACCCTTATCGGGAACACGGCGGAAGAACATATCAAAATAGGTTACGGTATCTCTCATATCACTTTCAAAAATACCGTTCGCCATAGTCATTTCATAAAGATCTAAGAGCATTGAAAGATTGTGTTTACGCATATAATTCATACCTTTCTATCCGAATTTATGGGGCTTTTCATGGCCGTTTACGATAATATCCCGTTCTTTTAAAATTCGTCCTGTCTTTATTATTCCTAAGAGTCGGTCAGCATCATCACAAGCAACTGCATCCTTGTAATCCTGCAGATTTCTGATGAGAATGTCAATTTCATAAAGCAGATTATCTTTGTTTGAAAGAAAAAGCTGTGTCCAGAGATTTTCATCTACACTTGCAACACGGGAAACATCGTGATAGCTGCCTGCCGAATAACCCTTATGTGTAGCACTTGTAGGTGAATTCATATACGCACCCGCAAGAATATGAGGGATCTGCGAAGTGTATGCTATCATTTTATCGTGGTGGGTCGGTGACGTTATGGTAACATCTGCACAACCAATATCAAGTGCCATTTGAGAAAGCTTGTTTAAAGCCTCTTTATCTGTATTTGGAGTTTCGGTAAATATGTAGCTTCTGTTGAAAAATAAATCTTCGGTAGAAAAATCATATCCGCTTCGCTCACGTCCTGCCATAGGATGTCCGCCTACAAAGTGAACTCCCTCAGCTTTGCAAACCGCTTCGCCAAGCTTTACTACCTCTTTCTTAACTCCGCAAATGTCGGTGAGAATGCTCCCCTTTTTAAGCAGTTTTGGAATAGTTTCAAGCATTTTATAGGTAACATTAGGATTTACAGCAAGTATGGTTATGTCGGCATCTATAGGTGAAATACCGTCCCAAAGCTCGTCGATAGCACCTTCACACAGTGCCCGCTCGCCTACGGCAGTTGTGCGGTTATAGCCGATTACATAATATTTTCCGGTCTTTTTAAGTGCCTTTACTATAGAGCCGCCCATAATTCCCAGACCGATAACAGCTATTTTTTGCATAAGGACATCTCCTCAACTGGATTTTATATTATTCTATCACATTTTCACTGGTATTACAAGATTAGTTAGCCACAAAAACGGCAATTATTCGATTGACTAAACCAAAGAATGGATATATAATTAAATAAATATATAATTATATAATGAGGAGTTAATATGATAAACACAAAAATCGCACAACTCGTAAATTATGGACTTAAAACAGGGCTTATTGAGCA
>JAZUNC010000066.1:0-2620 GCA_045603945.1 Acutalibacteraceae bacterium
GACATACCACCACCGATGATAAGGCTGTCTGCCTTGTTTAAAAGATTTTCGATAACGGTAAGCTTGACAGCAACCTTTGCACCGCCGAGAATGCAAACGAAAGGACGCTCGGGAGTTACAACTGCATTTCCAAGGTACTTAAGCTCTTTCTGGATAAGATAGCCGCAAGCAGCTTCGTCAACATAGTCTACCACACCAACGGTAGAGCAGTGTGCACGGTGAGCAGCACCGAAAGCATCGTTTACGAAAACATCTGCAAGGCTTCCAAGCTCTTCAGAGAAAGCTGCACCGTTTTTGGTTTCCTCTGCACGGTAACGAGTGTTCTGGAGGAGAACTACATCGCCGTCATTCATTGCATTAACAGCAGCCTTTGCATTTTCGCCAACAACGTTGTCGTCAGCGGCAAAAACAACCTCTTTACCTAAATGCTCGGAAAGTCTTTTTGCAACAGGTGCTAAGGAAAGCTCAGGCTTAGGCTCGCCCTTCGGTTTTCCGAGGTGAGAGCAAAGAATTACCTTACCGCCGTCAGCAATAAGCTTCTTGATGGTGGGAAGGGCAGCAACGATTCTGTTTTCGTCGGTGATAACGCCGCCCTTGAGAGGAACGTTAAAATCGCAACGAACGAGAACACGCTTGCCTTTTACACTAATGTCGTCTACTGATTTTTTGTTTAAAGCTGTCATTTTTGTTTCGTCCTTTCGGCTAAAAAATTACTTTGTTAAAAAATAAACACATTAATTATATTGTACACAAAAAAGGAATTTTTTGCAACATATATTTATTATGAATTATTCTGTTTTTACCAATTATAATTGTGCAACTGTCCAAAATTTTGAAGCTCTGGATAATTCCACTGACGCAGCACCTCATAAACCCCTATTGCAACCGAGTTTGAAAGGTTAAGACTGCGAGCATCTGATACCATTGGTATGCGTACACACTTATCTCTGTTTTTAAGAAGTAATTCCTCGGGCAAACCCTTGGTTTCCTTGCCGAAAAACAGATATGCATTATCGGGATATTCTATCTCGGTATGGGTGTGCAAAGCCTTGGTAGTGAAGAAGAAAAATTCACCCGAATTTTTAGAGAAAAAGTCCTCTAAATTATCGTAATAGGTAATATCAAGCAGATGCCAATAATCAAGCCCTGCCCTTTTAAGCTTTTTGTCGTCTACCGTAAAGCCCATAGGTCCTACAAGGTGAAGTCTTGCACCTGTTGCGGCACAGGTTCGTGCCACATTGCCCGTGTTTTGAGGTATTTCGGGCTCTACCATAACAATATTAAGAGTTGCCATATTATTTTGCTCCGTCGGGGTTTTTATCAAGCTCTTCAAGATACTGCTGCCACTGTGCATCGCTTACGTTTGGGTTTTCCTCCGAATACTTAGCAAACATTGCAGCCATAGCCTTTTTGTAATCATTTTTAAAGTGTATATGGCTTTTTACGCCGATGATACAAGCAACCAGAAGAAAGAGTATCATAAGTATTGCAGGGGCATAGTGAAACCAGAAAAACTTATTGCTTAAAAATCCGTTTTCGAGGAAAGCGAGGGAAATATTTTCGTTCGAATTAAGGGCAACCATTTGCGCAATACCACCTGCGGCACTACAGAAAAAGGCTGCTATATGAAATTTAAGCTTAATAAATACAAGACCTGCCACCATAAGGGCAAACACTATCCAGCTTGTAACAAAAAGCTCCGTATGGATATTTCCTGCTGCCTGTTTAAAGAAGAAAAATGCCATTGTATTGCTGAACAGATAGCTTATCTGAAAGAACATAAACCACGCGAAAGCAATATAATACAGCACCTTACTTACCTTATAATAGCCGCTGTTCGTGTCCAGACGGGTAATACCCTTTTTATAATTTGTTTCTTCAAGCTTTTTGATTACCGATTTGTAGAGCTTCATAAACTTCTCCTAAAACATTATTTCTTTTAGTATATAACAAATCCCTTTATATTGCAAGTAATAAGAAACCCAAAAGGTTAATTGTCCTTTGGGGCTTGTTTTACATCCTTTTGTATTTTCTCGACGACTGCATCGATTTTTATACTCAAATTCGCTGTCGCCCAAATAGAAAACCGTCCGCACATTTTTTAGATTTTGCAATATGATAAAATCATACCCCGTCCTTGGCGGGAGGGGAAACCCCTCCCCTACTACGGAGTAATTTAGCGATAAATAAAGAGAGAACGCTTTTAAAACGTTCTCTCTCAAATTAAAATTTATTCAGCAATGCGATACTCATCACCATACTTAACGCCTGAACCAACGTCTATTCCCAATTTGTTTTCAAGATTGTTGTAAAGAGTTGAATTTTCGAATACCAAGATTCCGCGCTCGGCATCATGATTTGTGCCGTGACGGCTGAGTGCGGTAATTCCGTAGTCGTCGCCCTCAAGATGATAGGTTGCCTCATCGTAGAGTGTTACGGTACAGGTACCTGTTACATAGTTCTCACTTTTCCAAACTAAAAGCCAATCATTATAGCATCCACCAACAATTCTACGGTCGATATATCCGCCCTTGATGGTAACATTTGTATTACCAGTCATAGAGCCGCCTTCTAGGCCGCCGAATACCTGATGTACCCAACCGCCGTTAACGGTTACGTT
>JAZUNC010000067.1:0-5766 GCA_045603945.1 Acutalibacteraceae bacterium
AAAGGTGCAGTCAAACTCCTGCTGCATATTTTTCCAGTTTTTAAGTGCACCAAGATAATTGCCCAAGGTCAGCATACCGCTGGGCTGAATACAGCTTAAAACCTTTTTCTTAGCATTAGCTTCCATATAAAATACCTCGTAAGATAAAGAAATTATAATATAACAGATACATTATACTACATCAAACCAAATACGGCAAGCAAAATATATTAAATCATTTTATGTTGTATAATATAAGTTTTATTGTTATAATAAAGCAATGATACGAACAGAAAGAACAGCGAAAACAGGGAAGATTATCTGCCTTTCAACTATCTTTGGGTTTCGTTTAGCGACATTAGGAACTAGAAATAACATAATAAACGGAGGTTTTATTGATGAAACCGTTTTTAGGAATTAATTTGACAACCAACAAGAAAAACGAAGAGATCAACGGAAGTGAGTTCATAATCGAAAAACCTTCTGTTGCATTAGTACAGTCTTTAGAAAACACTTCAAAGAATGCCATAGAAACAATGGAAAAATGCAAATTGCCTCTTTTTGCACGTATTATTGAGTGGCTCTGTGGAATAATAGGTGTATTTCTTGTCACAGGTATAAGCAAAGCAATGGTGGGAGAAGATAGCATCTCTCTTGGTCAGGCTTATCAAAATGCTTCTTGGATGTTTTGGATTGCTGGAGCTTGCTTGGCGGTTTCGGCTATCATTATATTTGTAGGTGTGCGTAAGGAAAAAAGCGTATTGGAAGCCGAAGAAAGCGAGCAAGTGTTTGCTAACATTGGTGACATCAGTGATGCAATCTTTGCTGAACTGGGTGTTCCTTCAACAGCAAAGGATGTTGATATTCTATCCTTTTACTACAGTGTAAAAGGTGAAAAAATTAAACTTCGGGAAAAGGATACTCAATTAGCACCGTATACTAATTGCAGTTTCTATGCATTTGCCGATTCGCGTAATTTGTATCTTGTAGATTCTGATGGCAAATATGCCTTTTCTCTGGACTCTGTTAAGAAAATTAATACTGTAAAAAAGGACATCCTTATTGATGAGTGGCTAAAGGACGAAGAGTATAACAAGGGAATATACAAAAAGTACAAGCTAAGTGAAGTCGACTTCGGTTGTATTGTGTGTAAATACTATCATATATTGGAAATTGAACATAACGGCGAAATTTGGGGAATTTATTTTCCTTGCTACGAATTGCCGATTTTTGAAGAACTTACAGACTTAAAAGCAGATGTAGTCTACATAAAATAACAAAACATTTAATGACGAATTAAGCAACACAGCAGAAACCTCTTCTGGTGTTCCTTTTGGAGGCGCTTTATGAAAAAAACCTTCTTTTTATCAATTGTTTTGATATGTATTTTCGTTGCTTTTTCCGGATGTTCGAAAGCCGAAAATAGCGACAACTTTAAAATTAATAAGCAGGATATTGACAATAGATTGCTTTATAACAAAATTACTAATTCGGTGAATAAAGAATATCTTAAAGATGTTTTTGCCGATAATTTTGAAACCGAATATCAATCGGTAGCTCTGTCTGAAAATTATGATGAAGTTCAAAGTTCATTAATCGAAGATATTGTAATTTTAGAATATTGTAAAAAACAGGGGATTTTCATAGATAGAGATTCTGCCACGGAATTAGCAAAGCTTGAATTAGATAACTTAAATAAAGACGATTCGCAAAATCGTTATGCTTCGATTTTGGAACATGTGCTTTCCGAATATAAATTATCCGAAACGGATTATCTTAATTTGCTTTGTGAACAGGCTTATTATAAGTATAATACACAAGCCTTACAGGTATATTTTGATAAAAATCTCTATAAAGAAAATGACAACAAAACATTTGATGAACAATTTCAGGCATATGTTGAAACATTATTAAATGAAATTTAGAATTAATAACACAAGGGACGGTTACTCCAACAACCGCTAAAGCTTAACTGTATAACACAGGTGAAGTTCTTTGATTGCACGAAAAGCATCGCGATATCGAAAACACAAGTTAATAAATATCTTAAAAGCACGTTTACCGTGCTTTTTTTATGCTCCTATAATCGGTAAATTGAGATGAGAAGATTCAAACCCACAGAATATATGATTTTTGTTGTAATGTGATGCGAAATTTGTTATAATAAAGTAAATTATATCTAAAGGAGACTTAAAATGGCTAAAGTAACCTTACTTGCACATACTCCAAACCCAGAAGCTACCGTGGCTGCCGCCGCAAAGCTTTGTTATTCTCCCTCGACTATAGAAACTATACAGGAGGGGCTCACCCCAGAAAAAACCGCCGCATTTGTAGAAATGCTGTCGGAAATCGGTCACGAAAGTCCTATAGAGCACGTTTCCTTCACCTTCGGTGTTGAGGGAATTTCTCGTGCTTGCTCCCATCAGCTTGTCCGTCACAGAATTGCGTCATATTCACAAAAAAGTCAGCGTTATGTCAGTGAAGACAGCTTCGAGTACATAATCCCCCCCGAGGTGGAGAGAATTCCCGAGGCAAAGGCTGAGTTTATAAAACAGATGGAAGCTATCGATGCAGGATATAAAAACCTTGCAGAGCTTCTTACCGTCAAGCATACAGAGCAGTTTATAAAAGATGGTCTTGACGAAAAAACTGCCCTTCAAAAGGCAAAGAAAAAGGCTTATGAGGATGCCCGATTCCTACTTCCCAATGCCTGCGAAACTAAGATAGTGGTTACTATGAACGCAAGAAGTCTTATGAACTTCTTCCGTCACCGTTGCTGTAACCGTGCTCAGTGGGAGATAAAGGATGTCGCCGACCAAATGCTCAAGCTTGTTTTAGAGGTTGCCCCCAATCTCTTTAAAAACGCAGGGCCGTCCTGTGTGTCGGGCGGCTGTCCCGTGGGTAAAATGACCTGCGGAAAAATAAAGCAGGTACGCGAATTTTATAAGGAAATGAAATAATTATGGGAAAACTAATTGTTATAGAGGGACTTGACGGCAGCGGAAAGTCTACCCAGCTCGAGCTTCTGCCCGAGGGACTTAAAAAACACGGGATAGATTGCCGTACCGTTTCTTTTCCGAATTACGCTGATGATTCCTCTGCCCTTGTTAAAATGTATCTTGCAGGTCAGTTCGGCTCAAAGCCCGACGACGTAAATGCCTATGCGGCATCCTGTTTTTATGCCTGCGACAGATATGCAACATATAAAAAGGATTGGGGAAACTATTATAATAATAACGGCATAATAGTGTCGGGAAGATATACAACCTCAAATGCTGTTCATCAGTGCTCTAAGCTGCCGAAAGAAGCGTGGGAGGATTTTCTTTCTTGGCTCTACGATTTCGAGTATAGTAAGCTTGGCATTCCAAAGCCCGATAAGGTGATTTTTCTCGATATGCCTACCGATGTTTCTCAAAAACTGCTGGATGGACGCTATAATGCCGACGGAGGTCATAAAGATATTCACGAAAGTGATGTTAATTATCTTAACAAATGCCGCGAGGCGGCTCTGTTTACAGCAGATTATTCGGGTTGGGTGAAAATTTCCTGTGCCAAGGACGGCGAGCCGAGAAGCATAGAGGAAATTGCCGCTGATGTTTTAGCAGAAGCTCTTAAAGTTTTGTAAAAGGAGTTTAATATGATATATGTATTTTTAGCCGATGGCTTTGAAGAGGCAGAGGCACTTGTTACGGTAGATATTCTCCGCCGTGCAGGTTATAAGGTTACCTGCGTGGGTGTAGATAAGAAAGAAATTGTCGGTGCCCACGGCATTAAAATCACAGCCGACATTAAAACTGGCGAGTTTGCCCCTGTAGAGCTTGAGGGTGTAGTCCTCCCCGGAGGTATGCCGGGAACACGCAATCTTATGGCAAATGCTACGGTATGTAATGCCGCAAAAACTGCATTTAAAAGGGGTAAGCTCGTAGCGGCTATCTGTGCCGCACCCTCTGTTCTCGGAAGACTTGGACTGCTTAAAGGAAAAGCAGCTACCTGCTATCCTGGTTTTGAGGAGGAGCTTATCGGCGCCCGTTATGTAAATTCTCCTACCGTTACCGACGGAAATGTTATTACCGCAAAAGGTGCGGGTGCAGTTTTTGAGTTTGGCTTTGCAATAGTTGACCATCTTGCAGGCAAGACCAATGCATCAAAAGAACTTCGGGAGTCGATGCAATGCGTCCGATAGATATTCGCAACTATAAGCAGGAATTAAGATTGTCCTGTCGTGAACGACGAAAGAATCTGGCACCAGAACTAAAGCTGCAGCTCGATAAGGCAATAGCCGATAACGTACGCAGGCTTAAGGAATACCGTCCCGCCAAAACCTTGCTTATTTATATGTCAACCCCTATAGAGGTAGATACGATACAGATAATCAAAAATGCTTGGGCAGACGGTAAAAGGGTTGCAGTTCCGCGTTGTATTCCCGACAGTCGTGATATGGAGTTTCATTATATCGATTCACTCGACTGTTTATCCCCGGGCACATTTTCTGTGCTTGAGCCATCACCCGAACTGCCTGTTGTAACCGATTTTTCGGGCTGTCTTATGATAGTCCCTGGTATGCAGTTTGATATGAAGGGCTACCGAATAGGCTACGGCAAGGGATATTACGACCGTTATATGGTACGCTTCACAGGAATTTCAGCAGGTGTTTGCTACTCGAACGAGCTTAAGCCTTTTATGTACCACGGCAGATTTGACCGTCAGGTAGATATAGTTGTAACCGATAAACGCATTAAAACCTGCAAAAGAAAATAAACGGAGACCGCTTATGGAAAATCAAAATAATATAGATTTAGAAGAGCTTACCGATAATACGCCCCGTCACAGGAAGCCCAAAAAGAAACGCACAGGGTTATGGATAGCGTTAGGGGTTGTTGCAGTCCTTGTTATTACAGCAATAATCGTTGTAAGCTCGGCTGTGGCAGATTATAAAGGAACCTCTCGTCACGGAGAAATGTGTACTGTTATTATACCTGAGGGTGCCGCAGTATCTACTATCGCAAATCTGCTTGAGGATGCAGGTGCTGTTGACAGTGCATTGCTTTTCAGGATTTATTCTCGACTTGCTGACACCGAGAGCCGTTATCAGTACGGCACCTACGAATTCAAAAATAATATCGGCTTTGAAGCTATCGCAAACCTGCTTATAACTCAAGGCACTAAAGCCGAGACAAAAACTGTTGTCATCCCCGAGGGTACGGGAATTAACGATTATACCAAGGATGTTAACGGCAAGGATGTTACCGTGCCTGGAATTGCAACCCTCCTTGAAAAGGCAGGGGTATGCACCAAGGAGGATTTCTTTACTGCCTTAGACGAGGTTGCTTTAGATACAAAACTGCTTAAGAGTGTCAACAAGGATAAGGCTTATGAAGCTTTAGAGGGCTATTTGTTTCCCGATACTTATGAATTCTATTTTCACAACTCAAAGGAATGTGCCAAGCTTGCAATAGAGCGAATGCTTTCGCGAAGCGAAGAGTGCATTACCGATGAAATGTATGCCCGCGCCGATAAAATGGGCTATACTATGAATGAAATACTTACAATGGCCTCTATTATTCAGATGGAGTCGGGTCAAAACGGCAAGGAAATGGCAAATGTAGCGGCGGTATTCTATAACCGCCTGAAAAGTGATGCCTTTCCCACCCTCGGCTCGTCACCTACCTGCTATTATGGCAGTTTTAACCCTGATGATGACGACCGCTACGACACATATAAAATTAAAGGACTTCCTCCTGGACCCCTTTGTTCTCCGGGTATAGATGCCGTAAAAGCGGCACTCTA
>JAZUNC010000068.1:0-3510 GCA_045603945.1 Acutalibacteraceae bacterium
TAACAGTTTCTTTAAATATAATGACAATCTCTGGATTTTTGGTGTATAATAATTCTATAGAATAGGAATTTGGTGATGATATGAGTGTGTTCGATAAAATATATAAAGTGGTTTGCACCATACCTAAAGGAAAGGTTGCAACCTACGGACAGGTGGCTACCCTTGCAGGCAATCCAAGATGGGCACGGGTGGTGGGTTATGCTTTGCACAATAATCCTGCCCCGGGAGCAATACCTTGCCACAGGGTGGTTAACCGAGATGGTAGGGTAGCAACCAATTTTGCCTTTGGAGGAGGACAGACTCAGCGTGAGCTTTTAGAGGGAGAGGGAATACTTTTTAGTGCTGATGGCAGCATTGATTTAACAGAATTTGGTTTTGTTGCAGATTACTGATCTTCCCAATCCTTGCGTTCGTTTTTAGACAGAGGAACATACTTGACCTTACGCTGTTTCTTTTTACCCTTGTTGAGAACGGCTATCGAGAAGATAAATATTACTATTACTGCAACAATAACTATATAAAGGAACTTCATAAAAGAAGAGGTTAGAAAGCTCTTTGCAGTTTCAAAAAATACCAGCATAGGACTTGAGTCAATGCTCTGACCTGCAACGAGGTTTAAACTGCCTATTTTTTCTTCTGCATAATATATATCGGCAGAGCCTACCACCGTACCCTTTTTGATAGGAGCTTCATAGGACTCCTGATTAAGCTTTATCTTATAATCTATGGTAGAAACATCTGCATCCTTTGGCAAAATGGCCTTAAGTCCACCCTCAAAGCAGATGGGCAGGTGGTCGAATTCCTGTGAAAGACTGAGGGGTGCTTCGGTTACGGGAGTAGTGGAATCGAAAACGGATTTGTATTCGAAATTATTAAATGCCCAACGGAACATATTTGCCGCATCACCGAAATCGTGACGTATACCGTCGGAAGTGTCTGCATTAAGCACAACAGCAAGATAGTCGTATCCATTATACGAAGCGGTGCTTACTATACATCTGCCTGCTTTTGAGGTGTAACCTGTTTTTCCTGCACCTGCGTAAGCGTAATATCCCACGGCATTCGGATTAAGCATAAGATTTGAAGTAACTATGGTGCGTTCTCCTGCTATATTTGTAGCGGATAATGTTGCACGGGATTTTGAAGAAAACTCCTTAATAATGTCGTATTTGAAGGCGGCGGCTGCCATTTTGTATATATCTCTGGCGGTTGTATAGTGCTCATCATCGTGAAGACCGACGGGATTTACAAAATTTGTGCCTTTAAGACCGAGCTCATCTGCCTTTCGATTCATAAGCTCAACGAAGCCCTCGGTGCTTCCCCCGACATGCTCGGCAATGGCATATGCCACATCTCCACAGGAGGATACAAGAAGTGCTGCCAACGCATCTCTTGCCGAAATTTGTTCCCCGATTTTAAGCCCCAACACTACCGAGCCTGTTCCAAGTATAAGGTTGTTCGCATAATCGGTATATATGATTTTCGTATTATCAAGGTCTTTTATATTTTCAACCATTACAATAGCGGTCATTAGCTTTGTGATTGAAGCGGGATACATTTTTTTATCGGCATTCTTTTCATAGATAACCGTACCTGTATCAAGGTATACCATCATACCTGCCTCATGATGCATTTGGTAACCGTTAATTTGGTATGCATTTGCAGGCACAGAAAAACAAAGGGTAAAAATAACAATAAATATTAAAACTATGGGGATTATCTTTTTTTTCATAGCATTATCCTCGAACTTGAAATATCTTATCATTTAGTATACAATATAAAATATAAAAATAAAAGTCATATTTTGAAAAATCTTAATTAATTTTTTAAGGAGAAACCTATGATATATGTCACGGGCGATATGCACGGAGCCGAGGAACGTCTTTACGGAAAAGAGTGGCGAAAGCTTAAAGCGGGAGATGTGCTGATTGTTTGCGGAGATTTCGGTTATATCTGGAACGGCGGAAAGTTTGAAAAGGAAGCTGTAGAGTATCTGGGAAGCCGTAAGTTTACCGTCTGCTTTGTGGACGGCACTCACGAAAACTTTGATAAGATTAATGCCTGCCGTGAAACCTATTGGAAGGGCGGAATGGTTCACAGAATTCACGGAAATCTGCTCCACCTTATGCGAGGACAAATATTCAGTATTGATGGAAATACTATATTCACCTTTGGCGGAGGTGAATCCACCGACAAGGACATCCGTGCCGAGCAGGGACTTTATTGGAAAGAAGAACTGCCAACACCTAAGGAAATGGCACAGGGAGCGGCAAGGCTCGACGAAGCAGGCTTAGAGGTAGATTATATTATAACCCACGAGCCTCCCAAGAATGTAAAAAGTGCTATGCTTCTTCGTGAGGGCTCGGTAGACCGTCTTAATAAGCTTAACGGTTATTTTGAAGAAATTGGGGCAGAGTGTAATTTTAAAAAATGGTATTTTGGCTCTCTTCATGAGGATAGGGTAATAACCCCAAAGCATACCTGTGTTTTTAATAAAATAATAAAACTCGGTGAATAACAGAATGCCTCAGCTGTGGCTTTTGCAGTTGAGGTTGTTTTTTTAGAAATTTTATGATATAATATTTTGAGAATATAAATCATCGGAGGTAATTTTATGGTAAACACCGATAGACTCTGTATGGGTTGTATGAACGACAACGGCGGAGAAAAGGTTTGCCCCATCTGCGGTTACGACACCTCGGAAAACAATGCTGCTGAGCATCTTGCAGTAGGCACATGGCTTAATGCAAATAGATATTTGGTTGGTAAGGTTGTTGAAGAAAGCGGAGATGGCGTTACCTACATAGGTTGGGATAACGATCTTAACGCAGTTGTAAATATAAAAGAATATTTTCCCGCAGGCATCGCGCAGCGAAGCTCAGACCGTCTTACCGTAACCCCTAAAGAGGGTAGAGGCCTTGCTTTCAACTCAGGTAAAGACGAGTTTGTAGCTTTGTTTACAGGCCTTGCCCGTATGAATGAGGGCACAGCAATTCTTCGCGTGGTAGATGCTTTTGAATCGGGCGGCACGGTATATGCAGTTCAGTCAACGGTTTCTGGCACCACTCTTAAGTCATTTCTTATCCGTCACGGCGGTGCACTTAAGTGGGAACAGGTAAAGCCCTTGTTTATGCCTCTGCTTGCAACGGTTGCAGAGCTTAATGATGCAGGAATAGTTCACAGAGGAATTTCTCTCGACAGTATTATTGTAGGACGTGACGGTAAGCTACGCCTTACAAGCTTTTGTATTAAATCTGCCAAAATAGAGCATAGTGAATTTTTATCTCAGCTTGCAAGCGGGTTTTCTGCACCTGAACAGTATCTCGAAAATGATAACTATGGTGCTTCCTGCGATGTTTATGCACTCGGTGCGGTAGTATTCCGTTGCCTCATAGGCACTACCCCGCCCGATGCTAAAGATCGTCTTATCAGCGATAAGCTTGCCATTCCTTCAAAAATAACCGAAACCGTACCCAAAGGTGTTCTTGTTGCGGTAGCTAACGCTTTAAA
>JAZUNC010000069.1:0-4409 GCA_045603945.1 Acutalibacteraceae bacterium
AAGGATTATTAATTCTCATACGCACCTCAATAGAAAACACCCGTCAACACATCTTCAAAGACCTAACGATGTGTGGGCGGATGAAAACATCTCACTACCCGGTGGCAGTCATATTATTATTTGGTATATTATCATAATTCGTGTAATTTGTCAACGTATTGTTAAGTTTTAAGGTTATTGTTGAAAATATCTGAAAATGTGATATAATATAATCGTATTCGCATATTCTATTCGTAAGAAGCGATCACCATTTCCTCATTTCCTTTGTGGGAAATATTAATGTGTTTCCTACATACAACAGGAGGTTGCGTATGTATATTCCTTTTTCTCCGCCTGATATGACCGAAACAGAAGCAGAGCTCGCAAAGCAGACTATTCTGTCGGGTTGGATAACCACAGGTCCTAAAGCGGTTGAATTCGAAAATAAGATTTCCGATTTTTGCGGAACAGAAAAAACCGTTTGTTTAAGCTCGGCTACAGCGGCATTGGAGCTTACCCTTCGTATACTCGGTGTAGGTCCGGGTGATGAGGTTATCGTTCCTGCATATACCTATACCGCAAGCTGCAGCGTAATTTGCCATGTGGGTGCTACTCCCGTTATGGTTGACTGCGGTAAAGACTCTTTTGAGATGGATTATGACCTTATGGAGGCTGCTATCACCGAGAAAACCAAGGTTATAATACCGGTTGATCTTGGCGGAATCATTTGCGATTACCAGCGTATTTATGCCGCCATTCAAAATAAAAAGCATCTTTTCCGTCCGAAATTTGGCTTTCAGTCGGTGTTCGGCCGTATTGTTGTATTGGCAGACTGTGCCCACGGCTTTGGTGCTTCAAAGAACGGTATACGTGCAGGAATGCACGCAGACTTCACAAGTTTCAGTTTCCATGCGGTTAAAAACCTCACCACCGCAGAGGGCGGAGCAGTGACTTGGAAAAAAATTGACGGTATAGATGACGAACTGCTTTATAATGAGTTTCGTATGATGTCGCTTCACGGACAAACTAAGTCTACTTTAAGTAAAAATAAACCGGGTGCGTGGGAATACGACATAATTGCCCCCTTCTATAAGTGTAATATGACCGATATTGCCGCTACTGTCGGCGTGGCTCAGTTTTCCCGTTATACAGAGATGTTTAACCGCCGCCACGCTATAATCGAGAAATATAATAAGGCTTTCGAGAAGCTGAATGTTACTCTGTTAAACCATAAGAGCGATTCCCACATTTCCAGCGGACACCTTTATATGGTTAGGGTGAACGGCATATGTGTGGAACAGCGAAATAAAATTATTGACAAAATGGCTCAAGTCGACATTGCATGCAATGTTCATTATAAGCCGCTTCCTATGCTTACTGCATATAAAAATCTCGGATTTGATATTAAGGATTATCCTGTTGCATTTTCGTATTATGAAAATGAGATAACATTACCTTTGTACAGCCGTCTTACAGACGAACAGGTGGATTATATTATCGAGAATTTCATTCGCTGTGTGGAGGAGTATTAATGAAAAAATGGCAAGCTCTCCCATCTGCTATGCGAAATGAGGCTGTCAGACCATATTACGAAGTGCTAAAAGGAAGACCTTTTTCCCGTTTTATGAAAAGAGCTTTTGATATAGTAGCTTCAGCCCTGCTTATAATACTTCTTTCACCCGTTATGCTCTTTCTTGCTGTATGGATAAAAGCCGACTCGAAAGGCCCTGTATTATATAAAAGCATTCGTGTAACAAAGTATAATAAGGATTTTAAAATTTTAAAATTCCGTACTATGGTACAAAATGCCGACAAGCAGGGTGCACTCATAACCGTTTCGGGGGACAACAGAATAACAAAGGTCGGTGCAAAAATCAGGCATAGCCGTCTTGATGAAATACCGCAGCTTTTTAATGTTTTTCTCGGTCAGATGAGCTTTGTAGGAACCCGTCCCGAGGTCAGGCAATATGTAGATGCCTATACCGATGAGATGATGGCAACCCTTCTTCTGCCTGCAGGAATCACTTCAAAGGCAAGTCTTGCATATCGCGATGAAGATGAAAAAATGGCAGAGCTAACCGCGAAAGGATTATCGGTAGATGAGGCGTATATTAATTGTATATTGCCCGAGAAAATGAAATATAATTTAGATTATATTAATAAGTTCAGTTTTATATCCGATATAGTTACCTGTATCAAAACTATAATTTAAAAACCTCAAAACATATATTATGCATTCATCTGCGTATATTAAAATATGCATAGAAATTCAGTAGAATTAAATTGCAATTTGAATGATTTGGAAATTAAATATTGTTGACAAATCAAAGTTTTTGGATATAATAGTATACGAAGACTCTGCTTTTGTGGAAAGTCTGACAGGGATTACGCGTCACCGACTGAAAGCGCGTTTCAGATGAGTAGTAAGTATGGGAACACTTCGCCGCATACCACAACTTAATATTAAAAGCGGATGCATTATTGCATCAAAACGGGTGGCACCGCGGATAATTTTATTTATTCGTCCCGAGAATACTTTTGGTATTCTCGGGACTTTTTGTTTTAATGTCAATACTAATAAGAAAGCAAACGGAGGCATTTAGAATGTACAGAACCCATCGTTGCAACGAAATAAGAAAGGAACACATCGGGCAGACTGTAGAGCTTGCAGGCTGGGTCGAGGTAATCCGTGACCATGGCGGAGTGCTCTTTGTTGACCTTAGGGACGAAACAGGAGTTACTCAGGTTGTCGTTCACGACGAAAATCTCCTTAAAGGAATTGCAAAGGAAACAGTAATATCAACAAAAGGAACCGTTACACTTCGTGACGAGGGAACCGAAAACCCTAAAATCGAAACAGGCTATGTTGAGCTTGTTGCCGACAGCGTAGAAGTGCTCGGTGCCTGCACCCGTGACCTTCCCTTTGAGGTCGGTGCACAGAATACCAACGAGAATATTCGTTTAAAGCACCGTTTTCTCGATCTTCGTTCTAAAAAGCTTCACGATAATATCATTCTTCGCTCTAAGGTAATCGGTCATATGCGTCGCCTTATGGAGGAGAGAGGATTTTTAGATATTCAGACCCCCATACTGACCGCATCATCTCCCGAGGGTGCACGAGATTTCCTTGTACCCTCCCGTAAGCATCCTGGTAAATTCTACGCTCTTCCTCAGGCACCTCAGCAGTTCAAACAGCTGCTTATGGTATCGGGATTTGACAGATACTTCCAGATAGCTCCCTGCTTTAGAGATGAGGATGCCCGTGCAGACCGTTCTCCAGGTGAATTCTATCAGCTTGACTTCGAGATGGCTTTCGCTACTCAGGACGAGGTCTTAGAGGTCTGCGAATCGGTTGTAGCCGACGTTTTCCGCACCTTCTCTGATAAGAAGATAACCGATACTCCTTTCAGAAGAATTCCCTTCGCAGAGGCTATGGCAAAATACGGCTCTGATAAGCCCGACCTTCGCAACCCCCTTATCATCTGCGATTTAACCGATTTCTTCACCCGTGCACCCTTTAAGCCCTTTATGAATAAGCCTGTTCGCGGAATAGTTGCCCCCTGTAAGGCAGAGCGTTGGTTCTTCGACAAGTCTTTAGATTTTGCACAAAAGCAGGCTAAAATGGCAGGACTTGCTCATATCACCCTGCTTGATAAAGCTACCTATACCTTTAAGGATGACCCCATCTCTAAGGTTCTTTCAGACGAGCAGAAAAAAGAGATTGTAGAGCTTACAGGTGTTAAAGAGGGAGAAACCATCTTCTTCATTTGTGACAATGTTTCTTCTACTGCCGATAAAAATGCAGGTGTTATCCGTACCTGGCTTGGTAACGAGCTTGGACTTATAAATAAAGATTCATTCGAGTTCTGCTTTGTTGTGGATTTCCCGATGTATGAGCTTGATGAAACTACCGATAGCATTATCTTCACCCACAACCCATTCTCAATGCCGCAGGGCGGTCTTGAAGCCTTAGAAACCAAGGACCCCTGTACCATTAATGCATATCAGTACGACCTTGTCTGCAACGGTATAGAGCTGGCTTCGGGTGCGGTCCGCAACCACAGTCCCGAAATTATGAGAAAGGCATTTGAGATTGCAGGCTATGAGGAGTCAGAGGTTGAAAAGCGTTTCTCTGCCCTTTATAATGCTTTCCAGTTCGGTGCACCTCCCCACGCAGGTATGGCGCCTGGTGTTGACCGTATAGTTATGCTCCTTGCCGACACCGAAACCATTCGTGACGTTATCGCATTCCCCCTTGACGGTGCCGCACAGGACCAACTCCTTGGTGCACCGGGTGAGGTTACAGAGCTTCAGCTTTTCGAGGCAAATATTTCTATCCGTGGAAAAGAGGGTGCAGATACCTTCGGTACTGCAGGTGATGGCTCTAATTTTGCTGATGCAGTTTCGGCTTCCAAAGCAGGAGTTACTTC
>JAZUNC010000070.1:0-7072 GCA_045603945.1 Acutalibacteraceae bacterium
CCTGATGATGCATACCTTATCCACAACGAAGAAGAAGCTTTAGCTCTTTGTGATAAGATTTCAAAGATTGATAACGTACTGTCTGTAGAGTATGTTTCAAGCGAGGCAGGACTTGAAAGTATAAAAGAAGGTCTGCTTGAAGGAAAGGAAGAGTATTTCACCTTCCTCGATGACGAGTATGGCAATCCTCTTTCTGCCGCCGCAAAAATCACCCTTAAGGATATGTCTAAATTTGCCGAAACCCTAAAGGTTATCGAAAATACCGAGGGAATAGACTCAGTACAATCTCAGTCCGACCTTGCAGATAAAATAAATGCAATAAAAGATGGAATCGGCATAGCAGGCGTTTGGATTATCGCAATTCTTCTTATAATCTCTCTCGTAATAGTTTCAAATACCATACGCGTTACAATGTATAACCGAAAGCTCGAAATCAGCATAATGAAGGCTGTCGGAGCAACCAACTCCTTTATCAGACTTCCCTTTGTTATAGAGGGTGTTGTTATCGGTCTTATTTCGGCTGTCATTTCAACAGGTATACTTTACTTCTGTTACCGCGTTGCGATAGAGGCTATTAAAAATGCCCTCGGAATGATGCAGACCGTAAGCTTTGTGTCTGTCCTTCCAATGATAGTAGGCATATTTGTGACTATCGGCGTTCTTTCGGGAATTGTTGGCAGCGTAATTATGATAAGCAAATACCTTAAAAAAGAGGGAAGCGAGTTCACAGCCATATAATAGATTTGTTTTGCGGCAAATTGTTTTTTACGGAGGAACACATTTTGAAATTTCAAAGAATTATATCTTTAATTATGTGTCTTGTGGTGTTTGTGGGATGCTATGCCATACCTGTTAACGCAGAGAAAAGCGAAAGTGAAATCAGACAGGAAATTAAAGATCTTCAGGAAGAAGAGAAAAAGCTTGAAAAAGAACTTAGCGAATTAAAGGCTAAGAAAAATGAACAAACCAAGCTTAGAAATGCTCTTGAAGCAAAAATCAGCAATCTGCAAAAGCAAATTGATATTTGCAATAATAAAATAGAAAAGAATAATAGCATCATTGCTAAAAATGAGGTAGAAATTGCCAAGCAAAGGGCAGAGATGGAGCAGGTGCTGCTCGAATTCAAAAAGCGAATTCGCAGTATTTATATGAGCTCAAGCACCGCAGGCGGACTTGAAATACTTCTTGGTGCAGAATCTTTTTCTGATTTTATTGCACTTTCACAGCTTACACAAAATGTCTCTAAGCGTGACCAAAAAATGGTCGATGAGATAGTCAAGGAAATAAAGAAAATAGAGGAAAAAACTGCTGAGAACAAAAAGCTTATTGAAGAGCTCAAGGAAACAAAAGCAACTCTTAAGCAAAAACAGAACGAGCTTGATAAAGAATCGGCAGAAATTCTTGACGTTATAAGAGATATTCAGTCCGACCAAAATGCCGTTAATTCCGAAAAGGCTCAAACCGAAGCTGAGCTTAAAAAGGCAGAGGCACAGCTCGAGGAAATCCTTTCCAAATCAGAGGATGACGGTAGCGTCGGCGACCCCAACTTTACAGGTATGTTCAAGTGGCCCTGTCCGGGTTACACCTATATTACTTCAGGCTTTGGTTATCGCTGGGGCAAACTGCATAAAGGCTTAGACATTGCTCAGGCGGGAATTTCAGGTGCAAAGGTTGTTGCTGCTGCGGCAGGCAAGGTGACTGTAGGCTGTAGCACCTGTACTCATAACTATGGCAAATATAAAGACGGCAAGGTTTATAGCTGCGGATGCGGATATGGATATGGCAACTATGTTATGATAGACCATGGCTACCATAACGGATATTATTACCGTACCGTTTATGCCCACTTAAAACCTGGTAGCATTACCGTAAGCACAGGACAGAGGGTTTCACAGGGTCAGAAGATTGGTGCAGTAGGTACCACAGGCAACTCTACAGGCTATCACCTTCATTTTGAAATCCGTCGCGGATCTTCTTCTTCAAATCTTAAGCCTACCAATCCAAAGAATTATTTCTAATTAAGACTTATGAGAACAACAGAAACCCACTTAAATGAAAAGAAAAAAATCAATATAAAACTACTTTTAACCGCAGTTATTACTGCGGTTATAAGTGTTTTTATATCTTTTGTGGTTTTCTATGTTATTTTTCTCGGTGATGGTAGGTTTTTAAAGCTTAAGCAGTTGGATTATTTTGTCGAAAATAACTTTTATGGCGACGTTAATGAAACCGAGCTTACAGACTCTATCGTAGAGGGCTACGTAAGTGGACTCGGTGATAGATTTGCAGGTTATTATGATGCTGAAAGTGCCGAAAAACGTGCAGATTCTTTAAACGGCAACGGCAGCGGTATCGGTATAATAGTAGCCGAGCATCCCGATACGGGTTATATCTATGTAAAAAATGTTTATGATGATGGTCCTGCCGCTAAAGTAGGGTTAAAACAAGGCGACCAAATAACCGCTGTTGACAATGTAAGCGTTTTAGATATAGGCTATAGCCAAGCGGTAGATTCTATTATACGCGAACAGGGACAGAAGGTAGAGCTCACCTTGCTCAGAAAGGATAAAGCCTTTAATGTAAAGGTTGAAGCTTCAACCTTTACCACCCAAACTGTATTTTCTAAGCTGCTTAGCAGTGGCTATGGCTATGTTGAGATAACCTCCTTTAATAACGAAACACCTGTGCAGTTCGAAAATACTGTTAATCAGCTTGTACAGCAGGGTGCAAAAGCCCTTATTTTCGACCTTAGAGGTAACGGCGGAGGCACAGTAGATTCGGTAACGGAAATGGTGGATTTCATCTGTCCTGAGGGTGTGATTATGACCGTTAGGTATGCAGATGGCAAAGAGGAAGTGATTGCCGAGTCTGATAAGGATGAAATAAATCTGCCTATGGTTGTTCTCACCGATGGTGCAACCGCCAGTGCATCAGAGCTTTTCACCGCATCTGTTAAGGAGTTTGGTAAGGGCATATCTGTAGGTGAAAAAACCTTTGGTAAGGGCGTTATGCAAACCACATATAATTTGTATGACGGCTCCAGCGTAGTGTTTACTGTGGCAGAGTTCTTACCCCATAGCGGCAAAACCTTTAATGAGGTAGGAATAAGCCCTGATATCAAGGTATCACTAACCGACGAACAAGTAACACGCCGTTATTTGCTCACCAAAGATGACGATCCTGTCATTTTAGCGGCGGTGAACTATTTAGATGAAAATGAAAAGTAAAACCACAAGAAATATTATAAGATATGCCTTTTGGCTGTTTTTCCTTGCTATAATGGTCTTCGTTTTTTGGAACTCAGCACAAACGGCAGATCAGTCAAACGAAACCTCTGTTTCTTTTACAGAAAAAGTGCTTACTCTTATTTGGCCCTCTTTTACCGAAAAAGTAGAGGCCGAAAAGCAAAGCATTCTTGCAAGCCTGCAGTTTTTTGTGCGTAAATCTGCACATTTTTCAGTATATTGTGCTCTTGGAGTATC
Source organism: Acutalibacteraceae bacterium (assembly GCA_045603945.1). Taxonomy (GTDB): domain Bacteria; phylum Bacillota; class Clostridia; order Oscillospirales; family Acutalibacteraceae; genus SFWF01. The sequence continues at coordinate 3,483 of JAZUNC010000070.1, forward strand.
CTGTGCTTCTGCACTTAGTACATATAGATTTAAAACTAAAAACAAAGCGATTTCTGCGGTGCTTATATGTCTTGTTTACGCAATAAGCGACGAGGTACATCAGTTGTTTGTTCCTGGCAGAGCAGGTAGAATAACCGATGTAATGATAGATCTGTCAGGGTCGGTTTTAGGTGTTATGCTTGTATTAGGAATAGTTTCAGTATACAGAAAATCGCAGTTAAAGAAGAAAAATAAAGGAGAATATCCTGTGAAAAAGAGAGAACTTGTTGAAAAACTGAGTCAGCTTATAGATTCGATGAATCATCTGCAGCAACAGCTTTCATTGCTTCAAAAAGAAAATGACGAGCTTAGGGCAGAACTTGAAGAGCTTCGTAGTAAGCCTGTAAAGATAGAAACTGCAGAAGAAGTGCCAATGTCGGCTTCTATTGAAACTAAAACACAAACCGAAACCGAGCCTAAAGGATTCACTGTAAAAGAAATTGACACTGCCGAGCTGGAAGAGCCCCAACTAATCCAGTGCAAAAGCATTTCAGAGCCTGTGCAGGAAGCTCAGCCCCAAACCGAATACAAGAAAGAGGAAGCCGCATGCAAGCCTCCAATAAATACAGAGCCTGTGGTGCTGTCTGACGAGAATATGGAGTATGGCTCTATAGCTATCGGCACCATCGTTCAGGAATCTATTAAATATGCTAATATCATTTCCTCTTCCGATTCAAGCAGTAAAAAAGAACTTCTCAACCTTATTATGGGTAAGGGAGAGGTCGCAAAGGCTGAAATATTCAGTATTGTCGAGAGTGATAGCTCTGCCGATGTTAAGCGTGAGCTAATGGATAGTCAGGTGTCAGAGGCTGTGGACTATTTTAAAAGTGTCGCAGGACAGATATAAATAAAGGAGCCATATATGGATAAAAAAAGAGAAATAGCCGAAGAATATTTTTATACCTCAGCAGCAGCCCTCGAAACCTCAGACGAGGCACAAAATTTTTTCAAGGCTCTTTGTACCGAAAAGGAAATACAGCTTATAGCTCAGCGGCTTTATGTGGCAAAGCTTCTGTCTGAAAATAAGGTCTATACCGACATTGTTGAGGAAACAGGTGCTTCAAGTGCGACGGTAAGCCGTGTAAAACGGGCTATGGAAACCGACCGCGACTATTTTAAACGCCTTATCGGTAAGCTGAATGAGCAATTATAATAATTTTGCACCCTTTTACGACATCTTTACCTATGATGTTGATTATAAAAAGAGGGCAGAGCATTTAATCAGTATTTTTGAACATCACGATAAAAAACCAAGCCTTATGCTGGATTTTGCTTGCGGGACGGGAAATTTTTCGGTTCAGTTTGCAAAAAAAGGTATTGAGGTTATAGGTGTCGATAGGTCGGACTCTATGCTTTGCGAGGCACAGGAGAAAAATATCGGTCTTAAAAAGCCTGTGATGTATCTCTGCCAAAGCGGTGAGAAGTTAGACCTTTACGGCACAGTAGACGGTGCGGTTTCCTGCCTTGACAGTCTTAACCATATAACCGATTATGAAGGTCTTAAAAAGACGGTGGAAAACATTTCTCTCTTTTTGGAAAAGGGAAGACTTTTCGTTTTTGATATGAATACCGTTTATAAGCATAAAGAGGTTTTGGCTGAAAACTCTTACCGAATGAAGAAAAAGGGAGTAGAGTGCGTTTGGTCAAACCGACTGTTAAATGACGGCGTATCGGTGGAAATAACCCTTACTTTCACCTATAAAACAGGCTTCTTTAAAAAAGAAACTGTATCAGAGCAGTTTTGTGAACGAGCCTATACGGAAAATGAAATTAAAACCGTGTTAGAGAGTGCTGGCTTCGAGCTTGAGGAAGTATACGGCGAAAACACATTTTCGCCACCAAAAGAGGACTCTCAGCGTAATATATATGTAGCAAGAAAGGTAAAATAATGGGAAAGCTTATTAGATGCATTACAAGTGACGGCGAGGTAATGGCTACTGCCGTTGATACTACTGATATAGTTAACCGAGCAGAGCAGATACACAAAACCTCTGCGGTAGTTACTGCCGCTTTGGGCAGACTTCTTACTGCAGGCTCTATGATGGGTAATATGCTTAAGGGAAAGGACGATTCTATAACCCTTCGTATAAACGGTGACGGCCCTGCAGGCTCTCTTATTGTCGTTTCGGATTTTAACGGAGATGTCCGTGGCTATGTGCAGAATCCCGTGGTGGAAATTCCCCTTAACGCTAAAGGCAAGCTTGATGTCGGCGGAGCAGTAGGTCAAAACGGTCTTTTATATGTTCTTAAGGATTTGGGACTTAAAGAGCCCTTCTCAGGCTCTGTGCCCCTCGTTTCGGGCGAGATAGCCGAGGATATAACCTCTTATTATGCCCTCAGCGAGCAGATACCTACAGTTTGTGCACTGGGTGTGCTTGTGAATCCCGACCTTACGGTTAAAGCGGCAGGCGGATATATTATACAGCTTCTTCCTGCGGCAAGTGAAGCAACTATCGATAAGCTTGAAAAGAGCATAACCGAGCTTAAATCGGTCACCGCAATGCTCGATTCGGGAATGACCCCTGAGGATATAGTCCGTGCAGCCCTTAAAGATTTTGACGTAGAAGTTCTTTATAGTCAGGATATTGAATATAAATGTAATTGCAGTAAGGATAGAGTTTCCAAGGCACTTATCAGTCTGGGCAAGGAAGAGCTTACCCAAATGGCAGAGGAATTGCCCGAGGTCAGTGTCAACTGTCACTTCTGTGATAAGGTGTATAAATTCACCCCGAAAGAGATAAAAAATCTAATTTAAAAAAAGTTAAAAATTTTTAAAAAAAGTTGTTGACAAATGGGAACCGTTGTGGTATTATAACACTTGCCGCTGGAAATCATAGTCATTGACGCGAGCAAAAAATGGGGGTATAGCTCAGCTGGAAGAGCATCTGCCTTACAAGCAGAGGGTCACAGGTTCGAGCCCTGTTGTCCCCACCATTTGGCCTGGTAGTTCAGCTGGTTAGAACGCTAGCCTGTCACGCTAGAGGTCGTGGGTTCGAGCCCCATCCAGGTCGCCACTTTTTTGCCTCTGTAGCTCAGTTGGTAGAGCAGAGGACTGAAAATCCTCGTGTCATTGGTTCGATTCCGATCGGAGGCACCATTTTGCGGATTTAGCTCATCTGGTAGAGCGCCACCTTGCCAAGGTGGAGGTAGCGAGTTCGAGCCTCGTAATCCGCTCCAAGGACGCTTAAAAAAACTTTAAGCGTCCTTTATTTAACTGAATAAGGCACCATAGCCAAGTGGTAAGGCAGAGGTCTGCAAAACCTTTATGCCCCGGTTCAAATCCGGGTGGTGCCTCCAGAAAAAACTCTTGTTCTTTCGAACAAGAGTTTTTTTATCCATTGCGAAAGCAATGGTATATCACCACCCGTTAGCGTGTATATCATCAACACGATTTTGTCGTGTTGTATCTCATCACACCTTTAGGTGTGTATCAAAAAAGCTTTCGCAATGATGATATACAACTTCTTATGAAGTTGATGATATGCAATTCCTTGTGGAATTGATGATATACAACGGCAAGCCGTTGATTTTATCGGTGGTTTATAGTATAA
>JAZUNC010000071.1:0-2400 GCA_045603945.1 Acutalibacteraceae bacterium
ATACAGCCCGTCAACATAGTTAACATAATTGTAACAAATCAAAATGTACGTAGACAGAACTATAACCTAACACATCTTCACATATCAATGATTTTCTGTATTTTAGTGTGATTATAAGATTAGAATCGGAGCAAAATTCTGCTCCTGTTTTGTTATTTAAGCAATGAAATTGCACCTGCGAGGGTGGAAACACCAATAATTTCAATATCCCTTTTAAGGGTGGAAAGCTGTTTTATACAGGACTTAGGCACCACACATTTTGTAAAGCCCAAACGCTGTGCCTCCTTTACTCTTTCGAGTATGCGGGGCACCGAGCGAATTTCACCCGAAAGACCCACCTCTCCGAAGATGACCATATCGTCGGGAATGGGAAAATCTCTCACACCCGAAACGAGTGCCATTGCTACGGCTAAATCTACCGCAGGCTCGTCAAGACGAAGACCGCCCACGATATTAAGATAGGCATCCAGACTTGAAAAATAAAGCCCCTCACGCTTTTCAAGCACGGCGAGGATAAGGTTGAACCTATTATAATCGAAGCCTGTCGACATTCTGCGAGGATTTCCAAAGCCCGTTGTGGTGACCAGTGCCTGTACCTCGGCAAGTATGGGGCGAGTTCCCTCAATAACACAGGTTATCGCCGAGCCAGAAACTCCGCTTATTCTGCCCGAAAGAAGCATTGCAGAGGGATTTTCTACCTCGGCGAGACCCTTTTCGGTCATTTCAAATACGCCTATTTCATTAGTTGAGCCATAGCGGTTTTTTACCGCACGGAGGATTCTATAGGACTGATTCCGTTCGCCTTCAAAATAAAGCACGGTATCTACAATATGCTCAAGCACTTTTGGTCCTGCAATTTCGCCGCCCTTATTTACGTGACCAACGATAAGTATAGGTATATCAAGGTTTTTACCTACACCTAAAAACATATTTGCCGATTCTCTTACCTGAACGATACTGCCGTAGGATGAAGAAAGCTCTTCTATCTTCATGGTCTGAATAGAGTCAATCATAACAAGGTCGGGCTTAGCGGTAGAAATATAATTACAAATTGCCTGCACATCGGTTTCTGCCATAATTGAAATATTGTCGCCCGACACACCAAGGCGATTTGCACGAAGCTTTAGCTGAACTGCAGACTCCTCACCTGAAACATAAAGCAGTTTTAAATTGCTGTCGATATTTTTACAGATTTGAAGCAATATTGTTGACTTACCTATTCCTGGGTCACCGCTGATAAGAGAAACCGAGCCTTTTACTATTCCACCGCCGAGAACCCTGTCAAGCTCGGGAATGTTGGTTTTGAAGCGGTGCTCGTTTTCAAAGGTGATTTCGTTTATGGTTTTTGCAATGGCAGTATTTGCACGGACAGGTGCTGATGCTACTGTTTTTGCGGTGTTAACAATTTCCTCTTCCATTGTATTCCATTCGCCGCATTTAGGGCACTTCCCTACCCATTTAGGGGCTTCGCACCCACATTCGCTGCAAATAAATACCGTTTTAATTTTTGAAGCCATATTTACTCTCCTGTTTTTTACTACAACAATTATATTCTAAATTGCTGTATTTTTCAACAGTAATAATCGAGTATTCCGCAATAAATACAAAACGCAAGCTTTGATTGATACTCGTCTTTCTTTAGCTGTTCAAGCTCTTTTGCGTTGCTTAAAAAACCACATTCAACTATTACAGACGGAATTTGTGCGTTTTTAAGTAGATATATTGACTTGTCACCTTTTTTAACCACACGTTCATTTGTGGGTTGAAGTCGACTGACTATAGCTTTCTGCAATTTTTCAGCAAGTGAAAAAGAGTTTTCGTTATTTGGCGAATAAAAGACCTGTGCTCCGTTTACCGATGAGGTAGTGAATTTATTGAGATGTATACTTACAAAGATAGCATTAGGATTGCTGTTGATTATTTCCAAGCGTTTCTTCATATCACTTACCTTGCGGTTGCTTATGGTGTCTGTGGGATCTGCCTCAATACCATTATCGGTTTCACGGGTCATAATAACCTCAAAGCCACCAAGGGTCATCAACCTTTTAAGCTTTAGTGCTATATAAAGGTTTATATTTTTTTCTTCTGTTCCATCAGCCGCCGAAGCTCCACCGTCAAACCCACCGTGGCCTGCGTCGATAATAACTGTCTTTTTGTTTTGCGGTAATGACGATACATTAACAGAGTCCTCTCTCTCAGAGGGTATACATCCGCAACCTATAAGCACTAAACACAAAACAACAAGCACTGTCTTTTTAAAACCCGACACAACATTATCTCCTTAAAACACAAAAAAATCTAACAACTGATGTCTTATACTAAAAATATGCTATTCATTCACAAAAAAGCACTGTAATTTAGTCTGCAAACTTACATATAAAAAATACGCACCTTAAAAAT
>JAZUNC010000072.1:0-3197 GCA_045603945.1 Acutalibacteraceae bacterium
AAGCTTTGCATTATTAAAAATCAACAAATAACCAAAAACGGTTGTCTTACCAATAAAAGTAAGACAACCGTTTTCTTTATGCTTTATGCTGTTTTTCAAGCTTCTGCTGTTTGCGTGATTGCTCGTAATCTTTGAGTATTACAAGAGATTCCTTACACATTGGAACAATGGCGATTACATTGAACACGGTCATAAGGGCTATTCCCACATCGCTCATTGCCCATACAGCGACATACGAGCCGAGTCCTCCGACAAAGAGCATCACAAGAGCTACTATTTTATATGCAGTCTGATATTTCATCTTATCTCCAAATATATATGCTATATTAGAACGCGCATAGAAAAGTACACCGGCAAAGGTAGAAAAAGCGAAAAGCCACAAGGTTATAGTAACAAATATTCCGCCGAATGCACCTAAGTGGTAATCCATTGCTGCCTGAAGCAGAGCCATTCCACCAAGACCCTCTGTAACCTCGGCAGGTGCAAGAAGCATAATAAATGCAGTGCAGCTACAAATAACAAGTGTATCTATAAACACACCGAGAGCCTGCATTATTCCTGTTTTTGCAGGATTATCGCTGTCTGCAGCAGCCGCTGCACAAGGTGCAGAGCCTGAGCCTGCCTCGTTAGAGAAAAGTCCACGCTTAACGCCCTGCATTATAACCGCACCAATTCCGCCTCCTGCAATTTGTGTTATACCAAAGGCCTCTGAGAATATTCTTCCGAAAACACCTGGGAGCTTTGTAATATTCAAAACCATAATCACAAGCGTAATTAGGAAAAAGCAACCTGCCATTATGGGCACGATAACATCTAAAACCTTTACAGTTGCATTTTTACGCAAGACGATTATTGCGGCAACAACAACTAATATCGAGATAGTGAAAATCGGCTTAATATTGAATTGATTTTGGAAGGCTTCTGTAACAGAATTTCCTACAACCTGACTAATTCCGCACCAACAGAGAAGACCCGATGCGGCAAACAGGGTTGCCAGAATAGATTTTTCAACCTTTTTACCCTTCCATTTTTCTACAAGTGCGTGTATGTAATATGCAGGACCACCACGGTATCCTCCGTAAAGAGGGTCGGGCTGTTTATATTTCTGTGCAAGGGTAGCCTCTACAAATGCGGTAGCCGACCCCATAAGAGCTGTAACCCACATCCAGAAGACCGCACCCGCACCGCCGACGGTGATGGCGGCAACCACACCTGCAAGATTTCCCATACCTACGCGGGTTGCGGTAGACACTATAAGAGCTTGCCAACCCGAAAGGGCTTTTTTATCCTTTTTATCAGATTTTTCGGTAGCAATGCGAAGCATATTGGGTATATGACGCACCTGCAAGCATTTTGTACGTACTGTGAAATAAATTCCCATTGCAACAAGAAGTATAACAAGAAAAGATATTTCTAAAGTCTTTTCTCCGCCTAATGGAATGGACAGCATTGTTCCGTTGAAAATTCCGTCAGCCCAAAAAACAACTTTTTCAAAAACACCATAAATGTCGTTCCACATTTTGGCAAACAGTTCTCCCACTGTTGACAGCCAGTTTAGAAAAATTTCCATAACAAATATTTCCTTTACACATAAGTATGGCCGGTTTCAACCCATTGTTGAAGCCGGTCATTTGTTTTACTTAATTATAATATCACACTTTAATGATTTAAACAAGTAAATTTTGAGTTTTTTTAACAATTAATGAGTTTATATTGACCTCGCACCCTAAAAACAGGACTTTTACTCCTGCTTTTTTTGCCTGCTCTAAGGCCTTGCCGAACTGCGGATGTGTATCGGTGTTGGGACAAACCTCACTTATACCCTCCATCTGTATAACAAAAGCAACGGCACAATTATAACCCTGCTTTTGAAGCTCGGCAAGCTCGTTTAGATGCTTAACCCCACGCAAGGTAGGGGCATCGGGGAAATAGCCTATGCCGTTTATCTCTAAAGTACAGCCCTTGACCTCTAAAAGATATTTTTCTTTGCCCTTTTCCATGTAGAAATCTATTCGGGAATTGCCTATGGTGTATTCAGGCTTGACATAATCGAAGTCCTGTGACATAAGCCATTCATACACCACCTTATTTGGTGCTTGGCTGTCAATATTTACAAGTCCCAAGCCCTCTTTATATACGGCAATAAGGTCGTATTTTGTTTTTCGTTCGGGATTGTTTGATTTCTCGAGAATAACCTCACAGTTCGGCAATAAAAGCTCCTTACAGCGTCCAGTATTCTTGACGTGAACCATTTCTTCCCTGCCATCAATTTCCACCTTTGCAACAAATCGGTTAGGTCGGGAAATGAATTTGCCTTTGGTTGTATTATTATAGATCATATAATCACCTATTAGGATTCATTCTATTAAAAAATCTACAGACACACGATTAATTATGTTATTATCAATTTATATTACATAAAAAACGAACATTTTACAAGCTTTTTATAATATCAAGCACAGAAATATATTGTGCAACAGTTCCAAGCAGCACAAATATATGCCAAATACTGTGAAAGTATTTTTTCTTTATGGCATAAAAGGTTATACCGCCTGTATAAAGTATTCCGCCGAGTAGTAAAAAGGCAAAGGCAAAGAAGCTGATACTATCAATAAGCGGCTTTATAGTCAAGATAACCGCCCAACCCATTACAACATAGCAGACCATAGAAAACCTTTTAAACCTTTCGAGATCTATTGAGTTCAGTATTATTCCGATTATGGCGAAGCTCCATACCACAGCAAAAAGTATCCAGCCCACAATACCTCGCAGAGCTATAAGAGAATAAGGCGTGTAGGTTCCTGCTATTAGCAAGAATATGGTGTTATGGTCCATCACACGAAAAAACTTTTTTGCCTTATCGTTTTTTACGGCATGGTAAAGACTGGACATTGTATAAAGCAATATCATTGTAATGCTATATACAATAGTGCTTATGAGCACAACTGTATCAGACTTATGATATGCAATATATGTTAGCACTGCCGCACCTATAATACAAAATACTCCTCCGATTATATGGGTAACAGAATTAAATATTTCCTCCCCTTTTGTATATGGTATTTTCTGAATAGCTTTTTTCATAATTTCTCCCTTTGTGGTTTTTATTATCTTTTTATTTAGTTTTTAAAACTATATATAGTGTATCGCAAAACTATTTGAAAATCAATGTATTATATGTAAATATTTTATGACCT
>JAZUNC010000073.1:0-3410 GCA_045603945.1 Acutalibacteraceae bacterium
CATCTCCGAAGCTAAAGAATCGGTATTCTTCGGCAACTGCGGTGTTATATGCATTCATAGTATTATCATATCCTGCAAAAGCGGAAACCAACATTATCAGCGTGCTTTCAGGTAGATGAAAATTTGTGATAAGTGCGTCCATACATTTGAACTTATATCCAGGATATATGAATATATCGGTATCGCCGTCACATTCCTTGATACAGCCATGGGCGGTGGCGGCACTTTCCAATGTGCGGCAGCTTGTTGTGCCCACACATATTACTCTGCCGCCGTTCTTCTTAGTATTATTAATAAGCTCGGCGGTATCGTGAGGAATAATATAATGCTCGGAATGCATTTTATGATCTTTGATATCATCTGCCTTAACAGGACGGAATGTTCCAAGCCCCACATGAAGAGTAACATAACCGATATTTATCCCATTTGCTTTTAGCTCGTCAAGCATTTCATCTGTAAAGTGAAGTCCTGCGGTAGGAGCTGCGGCAGAGCCAAGCTCTTTTGAATAAACGGTTTGATAGCGTTCCTTATTTTTAAGCTCCTCGGTAATATAGTGGGGCAATGGCATCTGACCCACCTCGTCAAGAAGAGAATAAAACTCTCCGTCGCAGTTGAATTTAATAATTCTGTTTCCCTCAGGAGTTGACTGCAACACATCACAGGAAAGCCTGTCGCTGAACCTGAAGGAGGTGCCTGCTTTAGCCTTTCTGCCAGGACCTGCCAAGGATTCCCACATATTGTTTCCGAGGTTTTTAAGAAGCAAAAACTCTACCCTTGCACCTGTTCCTTCCTTAATACCGTAAATTCTGGCAGGTAACACACGGGTGTTGTTTAAAATAAGGGTGTCCCCTTCTTTAAGGTAGTCAAAGAGAGAGGAAAATACTGTGTGCTCTATCCCACCTGTTGCTTTGTTCAAAACCATAAGGCGGGAGGAATTTCGGGGCTCTATAGGTGTTTGAGCTATAAGTTTTTCAGGTAAATGATAGAAAAAATCGCTAGTTTTCATAAATTTGCACAACTCCAAGGGTCACATATTAAAATAGTTTAGCATAAAATATATTTGACAAACAATCACGCGAATGTTATATTTAATTGTAATGGTTTTGTATATTGGTCACATATATTATATATAATTGTCGCCTTTTATTCAACACTAAATTTTAACTAATTTTCTAAGGTCGGAAGGATTGTGATTTTTGTGAAAAAATACGAAGTCGGAATCATAGGCGCTACGGGTATGGTAGGCCAGAGATTTGCTCTTTTACTTGCAGACCATCCTTGGTTTGAGGTTAAGATGCTTGCAGCCAGCGGCAGAAGTGCAGGCAAATCTTACGAGGAGGCTCTCGGTGGTCGTTGGGCTATGACAAAGCCCGTTCCCGAAAAGCTTAAAGGTATGATAGTTTATGATGCTGTTGCAGATATGGAAAAAATCGCATCAGTGGTTGATTTTGTCTTCTGTGCAGTTGATATGAAAAAGGATGAGATAAAGGCTCTCGAAGAGGCTTATGCAAAGCTTGAGTGCCCTGTTGTTTCCAACAACTCTGCCCACAGATTTACTGATGATGTTCCTATGGTCATTCCCGAAATCAACTCCGACCATACTGCAATTATCGAAGCACAGAGAAAGCGTCTCGGCACCAAGAAGGGCTTTATCGCAGTTAAGTCCAACTGCTCTCTCCAAAGCTATGTGCCTGCTCTTTATCCCCTTGATGAGTTTGGTATTAAAAATGTTCTTGTTTGCACCTATCAGGCTATTTCAGGCGCAGGCAAAACTTTTGAGCGTTGGCCTGAGATGGTAGACAATGTTATCCCCTACATTGGCGGTGAGGAAGAAAAGAGCGAAAAAGAGCCTCTTAAGATTTGGGGTAAGGTAGAGGGCGATAAAATCGTCTGTGCTGACAGTCCTAAATTCACTGCTCAGTGTCTCCGCGTTCCCGTTTCTGACGGACATATGGCCGCTGTTTTTGTAAGCTTTGATAAAAAGCCCACCAAGGAAGAAATCCTTGCAAAATGGAAAGAATTTGCAGGTGCTCCTCAGCAGCTCGAATTGCCTAGTGCACCCAAACAGTTCCTTAACTATTTTGTGGAAGATAATATGCCTCAAACAAAGCTTAATCGCGAGCTTGAAGGCGGAATGGCGGTTTCTATCGGAAGACTTCGCGAAGACAGCCAGTACGATTATAAATTTGTTTGTCTTTCTCACAACACCCTGCGTGGTGCAGCAGGCGGTGCAGTACTTCTTGCAGAGCTCCTTTGTGCACAGGGTTATATGGACTAATTTTACAGAAGGTGTAAACTATGAAAAAAACAATTTTCGAAGGAGTTGCTACAGCCCTTGTAACTCCTATGAACAATGACGGTTCCATTAACTTTGACCGTTTAAAGACCCTTATCGACGAGCAGATAGAGTCAGGCATTCCCGCTCTTGTTATCTGCGGAACCACAGGCGAATCTGCCACAATGACCTTGGAAGAGCATTCTGAAGTTATTCGTGTTGCAATCAAGCATGCCGCAGGCAGAGTTAAAATAATTGCAGGTGCAGGCAGTAACGATACTGCTTGTGCTGCCGAACTCGCAAAGGAAGCTGAGGAAGCAGGTGCAGATGCTCTGCTTATAGTTACACCATACTACAATAAGGCTACACAAAACGGTCTTGTTGCACACTACAAATACATTGCAGAGCGTGTTTCTCTGCCTATTATCCTTTATAATGTTCCGTCTAGAACAGGCTGTAACATTAAACCCGAAACCTATGCTAAGCTTGCTGAAATAGACAACATAGTTGCTATTAAAGAAGCTAACGGCGATATTTCCAGTGTCGTTAAGACCCGTCTTCTTTGCGGAGATAAGCTGGATATCTACTCGGGCAATGATGATCAGATAGTTCCTATTATGGCTCTGGGTGGAAAGGGTGTTATATCTGTTCTTTCCAATGTATGCCCTAAGGAAACCGTTGAAATGTGTGACAGAATGCTTTCGGGCGATGTGGAAGGTGCCGCCGCAATGCAGATAGAGCTTTCTTCTCTTGTTGATGCTCTTTTCATTGAGGTTAATCCTATTCCTGTTAAAGAAGCAATGAATATTATGGGTATGGGTATGGGACCCCTCCGTCTTCCCATGACACCTATGGAAGAAAGCACTAAAGCTGTTCTTATAAACGAGCTTAAAAAGTTTGACCTTATAAAATAATTTTTGTGGCAGGGCAGTTCCCCTGCCACTATGTTTAGGATGATAAAAATGACCAACATAATTTTAAGTGGATGCTGTGGCAAAATGGGACGCGTTATAACTGCAAGCGTGGCAGAACGCAATGACTGCAGAATAGTTGCAGGTGTTGACCTTAACAAGGATGCTACTCTCGGCTACCCCATTTACGAAAGCTTTGACGAAATTAAAGAAACAGCCGATGT
>JAZUNC010000074.1:0-12889 GCA_045603945.1 Acutalibacteraceae bacterium
CCATGATCGAGATTCCCAGAGCTTGTCTGACTGCTGACGAGATCGCTAAGGAAGCCGCGTTCTTCTGCTTCGGTACCAACGACCTGACTCAGATGACCTTCGGCTTTAGCCGTGACGATGCAGGTAAGTTCCTCTCTGCATACTATGATGCAAAGATCTACGAGAACGATCCTTTCGCTAAGCTCGATCAGACCGGCGTTGGTAAGCTTATGGATATGGCTGTTACCCTCGGTAAGAAGACCCGTCCCGAAATTCACTGCGGTATCTGCGGTGAGCACGGCGGCGACCCCGTATCTGTTGAGTTCTGCCACAAGATTGGCCTCGACTATGTATCCTGCTCTCCCTTCCGCGTTCCGATTGCACGCCTCGCTGCTGCACAGGCTGCTATAAAGGGCTAATTGCTAACAATAAAATCGCTCGGAGAAATCCGAGCGATTTTTTGTTGCAACGCCCTTGAAGCTATATTCGCCCTTGGCGAGCTAAATTGGCTTACGCCAGCTAAATTGCCTGCGGGCAGCTAGGGGCGAATATAATTTAGCTCTGTGCAGGGCACAGAATTTAACTGCGAAGCAATTTCGCTATTGCCGTCAGGCAATAATTTAGCAAAAAACGAACCACAATCAAAGAATCTAAGTAATTAGGCTTATAAAGCAAATTTATCCGCCCGCAAAATTGGACGGATTTTTTCTGCTATTGCGGTTTTTTAAAAAATAATATATAATTAAATCAACCACTATACGAAAGGAGTTTTAAAGATGGAGGCTATTAAAAACCTTAAAAAATACTTTCCTGTTACTGCTAAGACCAATGATGTTATGTCCCTCGTAATTGCAATAGTTATTTATGTTGTTGCAAGTGCTGTTGTCGGTGCTATAGCAGGTCTTTTATGGTGGATACCTGTTATTGGCTGGCTTCTCGGCATTATTAGCACCCTTGCCGGTATTTACTGCCTTGCAGGAATCGTTCTTGCTGTGCTCGATTTTCTTGGAACGATTGAGCAATAAACGACTTATATAAAGCCGTAAATTTGAAATATCGATAAAAGTAAAGACGGATGGGTCATATGACCCATCCGTCTTTTATAGTTTGTTATACGAACGACTATTCTTAGCTAAGCTTACTTATCGAAGTAACCCTTAGATTCAGCATCCTTAAGCCAAGCACGCTCTTTATCAATAATCTCGTTAGCCTTTTTGCACATCTGCTCCATAACATTCTTCTGGCCATCAAGAGCCTTTGTTACGTCTGTTGCATAGGTGGTCCAATACTCGTGATAGTTATCACCAAGACCTGTAGAAGTCTGCATATCGGTACCATGGTAGTAAAGCATATTCTCAGAATATGTTCCTGTAACCTGGAAGAAGAAGTCTCTAACATCGTCGTTATGGAAAGCTTTGTCAAGCTCGTAGTTTCCAACATCAAGATAATGTCTGAGGAAGATACCTGCAGCTACGGGGTTTTCAGCACCATCGATAAGTCCCCATCCGCGGTAGATACCTGTAACATACTGCTCGCCACCCTTTTCCCAAACAGGAAGATAGGTTGCAGCTATATGGTTAGGATTGATTTTGGGGAAGTAACCTGTTTTCTTAAGAGCGAAGCAGTTGGTGAGAGCCATACCGAACTTACCGTTTTCGAAATCTTGACGAGAGAACTTACCATAGCCGTCTACCTTCATATCAGCAAGGAAGTTCATAACATCATAAAGATGATTGTCTGCAGTAACTATCATCTTGTTGTCCTTATAGGTAAAGATGGAAGCTCCTGCTGCACCAAGGGCAGGCTCGCCAAGGATTGCTGCACCTTCATAGCCCTGTGCAGATACTTCCATAGCTGCCTTACGGAAGTTGGCAAAGGTCCAATCTCCCTCTTCATAATACTCAGCAGGGCTCTTAATACCTGTGTTATCGAAGATTTCCTTGTTGTAAACGCAGATGTCAACCTCTGCCCATACATTAGAAATGGCGTCTACGAGGTATGCATGACCGTCAAGGGTAGATGCCTTTATAAGTGCCTGATTCCAGATAGGGTCAGTAAGATCAATCTTAGCTCTGTCAAGAGGCTCCATAGCGTTAAGAGAGCCAGGGAATGAGCCGTTCTCGAAGAAGATGTCTGCCTGCTGACCAGCGGCAATATCAGAAACTATTTTATTAACATAGCTACCCTGTGGTACCTGAACCCACTCAAAATTGATGTCATACTTCTTCTCGAAGCTTTCAACAGCAAAACGGTCTTCATTAAGTGCAGGGTCTTTCCATGAAGCGTACTTAACAGTAGTGCCCTTGTAATCCGCGGGATCTACACCTGCGAGCATACCAGGGGCTTTGTCGTTTACGCTTTGAGAAGGCTTGCTGCTTGGATTGTTGCTATTAACGTCAGAATCTCCGCCGCAGCCGACTGCAAGACAAGCGACCATTGCGATTGCAAGGACCAATGTAATCAGTCTGATTACTTTCTTTGACATTTTTATTCCACCTTTTCATTTTTATTTTTTAACAGAACTATGTCTGTAATGAACTTGAAATATGTGTTAGAGGTGTATCAAACCACTGCAATACAGCGGTCCTTTTTACCTTATATTCATTCGGGTATTCCCCACAAATGGGGAATACCTTAAAAGAATACTATCCTGTGATACCTACACGGTCGATACTTTCAACAAAGCGTCTCTGCATTATCATATAGAAAATAAGGGGAGGTAATATGAATAAGAAGCAGGCCGCCATAAGAACAGACTGTGTTTCGGGATTTCTTTCGTAGAAGCCCTGACCCTGAAGGGTGGTCAAGATTCTTTCAAGAGCCACAGACAGGGGGAAGCCCGACTTAACATACATCTGTGCGAGGAAGGTGTCGTTCCAGTGCCAGATTACCGAGAAAACGGTAACTGTGGTGAAAACGACGCTTGAGGACGGAAGTGCTATGGATACGAAGGTACGGATAGGACCTGCACCGTCAACCCAAGCTGCCTCTTCAAGCTCGTAAGGCAAGCTCTTAAAGAACTGCATATAGATGAATATAAGTATACCTGAACGCAGACCCATTGCAAAAAGCGAGGGCAGATAGAATGCCAACGGAGAACCAATGAGGTTGGGTCTGATGTCTATGCCTGTAAGCTGGTCGAAAAGTCCTAATATTCCAAGGAAATCCATTTTAGAGTATGTTACCATTCTGGGAATGATAATCATAATCTCAGGAACAAGGATGGTCAAGAAAAGTCCTGCCATCAAGATTGGCTTTAGCTTGAACTTAAAGCGTGCGAAACCGTAGGCTGCAACAGAACAAGAAAGAATTTCAATAACTGCTGCTACAATTTCGAGGATTAAGGTGTTTTTGATACCGTCCCAATATGTTACTGCACCTATTGCCATATCATAGTTAAATACAGGATCTACCGAGGAGGGTATCCAAACGCGTGCCGAGTCGTAGAAGGACTGACGGGAACGCAAAGATGTCATTATCATATAGATAAGAGGATAGATAATGATATAACCTATTGCGAGAAGTATTAACACACGAAGGATTGCCCACGCAAAGCTTCCTGCACGGGAAACCAGCTTCTTGCGACGAAGTATCTCGCGGGAGGGGTTGTTGAAAAGTGATTTAAGCTCTTTAATTTTTTCCACTATTTTCCCCTCCTTAATTCCAACGCTTCAACAGGAAGCGGTTGTACAAGAACAGAATAAGACCCATTATCGCACCTGCAGAGATAAAGTATATCCAAAGCATTGCAGAGGTTTCGTCGTAGATACCGTTGTTTATCATAGCGTAGGTCTTTTCAATAAGAGTGTTTCTCTCGTTAGTAAAGATGTCAACCATTGTATAAACCGCTACGAGTAGGGTTACGTTACCCAAAGAGGGGAAGGTTATAAACCAGAATTCCTCCCATTTGGTAGCACCCTCAACCTTAGATGCTTCATAAAGTGTGCGGGGTATTGACTGCAGACCTGATATGAAGAGTACGGTCTGAATTCCGCAACTCCAAAGAAGGTCGAATATGTTATTGATAATATCCTTAATTACCTGTGCTACCTTGTCTGGCATATTGAGCCATCCGATAACGTCCTCGATAGAGAACATCGAATCGGTAAGAGCAGCGGTAACACCTGCCTGAGTAAGCTCGTTACTTGTGGTCTTGAACATAAGCTTAATTACAACACCGGATGCAATGATAACCGGTACGAAGTAAAGGGCACGGAAGAAAAGTCTGCCGCGGAACTTCTGGTTAAGAAGAAGTGCAAGAACCAAAGAAAGAAGCAGGATAATAGGCAGTGAGTAAAGAACTGTAGAAAGGTCTGCTGTCAGCCAGTTCATATACTCGGGATGTCCGTTTAGAATGTATTTGTAGTTATCAATACCAGCGAATTTTGTAGCAACGCCGTCTACAGAAATTGATACGCTACAGAAGGAATACCATACAGACTGGAAAACCGGATAAGCGAAGAATAGGATGAAGCCGATAATCCACATAGAGGTAAATCCATATCCGTAACGGCTTTTCAGCTGTTCGATACTTCTATATTTTTTCTTTTTCATCATATCTTACTTCTCCCATATATAGCCGTTTGCCTCAACGGTTGCACCGCTGGGAGCTGCTATACTTGCGTCTGTGTAGTTTACATATACCTTAACTCCGCCCTCAAACACTGTTTCGCGAAGACCACTATCCAAAATAGTGTGGGAGATAATCTCGGCACCGTTAACGGCTGCATAGTAGTCTTTAAGGTTGTTTGATGTAGCTATTATATCTTTACTGATATCGCTGTACTTGCTTCCGTAGAAGTAGTAGCCCTGATAATCAATAAACTCGTTATAATAGTTGGCGATGAGGGTATAACTAAGACCTGCGCCCGACTCTACGGTCTTTAAGAGGTGGGTCTTGGGGTTGACTGCCATATTCATACTCTCGCTTGTCATAGGAACATAGCCCTTGAATATCATCTGATAGAAAGGTACATCCTCTGTGAAAATACGCTCGCGAGAGGAGGTTGTAGGTGTATCGTAGATGATATCTGCAGCGACAGCAGCGTAATCGTTGGCTTCATAAGCGGCAACCTTATATTTCTCGGATACTTTGCCCATTATCTCGGTAACGTCCTTTGACATATTACCCTTTGTGAAATAATCGGTGGTCTGAGTAGAGTTGTCGGAGTAGGCAACGCAGCTAAGCGATTCGAGGCTTATACCACTTAAATCCCACTTAGAAACCTTTTTGAGTACCTTTTCGGCACCGTCCATAAGAAGTGCTCTCTTAAGGAGGTTGTAGCCTGTGGCTGAGTCGTAGCTTCTGGATGCCGCATTATATCTATATGCGGTAGTTACTTTAAGCAAAGAACTATAGGCTGTGTCAAAGAAGGTTGAATAGCCTGCACTACTGTTCTTAAGCTTGATAAGATCGAAATCGTAATAAAGGTCTATATTGTTTTCGGCAGAGTACTGATTAAGTGCAGATAGGTCTTTTAAAGAGCCGAAAGCTCTATTCATCTTCATACCGCCTGCATAGCTTTCATACTCTATACCCGTTGAGCCGAAGCCTAAAAGCTTTGCACTTATCTTCGAGCCTGTTTTGGAGGAAAGCTCGGTAAGAATGTCTTTGGCTTCGTTTAAGGTTGTAGCCGCGATAAGATCCTTATAAGGAACACCGAGGAAAGACTTGTCAATCATAACGCCGCCAACAAATGTAACGTTTAAAGGTGACTCTTCGCTGGTTTCGGTAAGAACACCCTTAGACTTAAGATAATTCTTATAGGTTTCAGCCATACCGTTATAGTTTGCTTTATCACCTGTAAGAGGATAATATCCTATAGTCATGGGCTTCTCGCCGAGGCTTACTGCGTAAACCTGCTGACGGGACTTACCGCTGTTCATCTGCTGAGTATAGTTGTCTGAATAACCGCGAAGCTGGAATCTTGCATAAACGCCCGAATATCCAAGGGTTGTGGAACCAACCTTAGCTCCGATAACAGCCGCCTCAGCGTTATCCTCTATAATGGCACAGGTAGCTGTGTCGCCATTTTTAGCACCGAATACGGGAAGACGTACTTCCTTCTCGGTAGTATCGTAGTTGTCACGGGTCATTACAGGGTCAAATCCGTAAACCTGTGATTCAATTGTAGTACCTGCAGAGCTAATGCTTTTGTTAGAAACAATAGCACCCGAGCCTGAGGGATAGAAGAGATACGAATTCTCTTTATCATTTAGGTTGGAGCACCAGAAGGATGCAACCCTTGCAGAAACTACTCTGTAGTCTTCGTTCTCTTGAATCATCTTAGGATGTACTGTAACAGCCACACTATTCGCGCGAAGAACAAAGTCAACAACCATTCTTATTGAAATGTCGTCGAAATAGTAGTAAACGCGAATTCCGTTATCAATATCCTCGGTAACCACACGTCCGTTTTTAACAGCACCTACTGCTGAAAAATATTCTGAACGCTGGTTGTTGGACATATCAAGAACTTCTATTATAAGGGCAGAGCCTGCCTCAGGTCTGAGAGTAGCAAGTTCACCTGTAAGAGGGTTAATGGTTCTTTCGCCGTTAACTCCCCAACGCTGACCTGTAGCTTTATCAATAAGGTCTACAGTGCAGTTGGAGCCGAGCCATTTAAGCTCGTACTTGTCGTTTGAAGCTATTACCTTATCCTCTTTAGAATAATTGCTTTTAATCTCTTCATCAAAGGCGTCGGGGGACCAAATGTCACCTGTGGTCCAACCTGTCATACTGACTATCATAACCACGCCTAAAATCAGGCAAATAAGTTTTTTCACTTTGTCCCCTCCTTTACATCAGTAATTCTACAATAACGGTTGTTGCGAAGCCGCCGAGCTGCTGGAGGAGTATTCCTATAAGGATAAGCAGGAATATGATAGCCGCCATACCTACAACGGTCAGCAAGGTAGTTCCGATGAAACGTGTCATTGTAAAGTCGTGAATACGGATCATTCCTATTGTAAGTAATAATCCTGTATAAATCATAGCAACGGTGGATAGAATTCCTAAGAAGCTACCCTCTGTGGGTAAGAGGAAGTTTGTAAGAATTATGTAAATAACTCGCTCAATGATTATGGGCATCAAGCTGTAGCAGGTTACAATAAATATTTCTTTAAGCTTACCTTTACCGCCTGCAAGGGTTGTTACAAGCCAGTTTGCAACTACCCAAAGTGCTACAAGACCTGCACTTTGTACGAATACCCAAAGGGAGTTAAATGTACCTGGGTCGTAGTTGGTGAAGAGGAAGCCTCCCCAAAGAACCTGAACAACTGCCGATGCATAGAAAAGAAGCAGTATAACGATTGATACGCGAATTGAGCCCCTGTGTTTATCCTTTATCTCTTCAAAAGCAAGTCCCGGATGAAGCAGAGTTTTAAATGCAAGTCTTACCTCTGTATCCTTAACTGTCTTTTCTACTTTCTTTTTCTTGCGGATAAGAACGACTGCTGCAATAACTGCCGCAATTGCAATAACCACAGCAAAGATAATGGTGAAATACTCTGAAACGAGGTTTTGACGCTGATACTCATATGCAAGTGCATAGGTTTCACGGTCATAACCCTCAAGAGCTATTTCCATAGCCTGTGCGTAGTCTTCCTCTGCAAGGCAGGCACGGGCAAGACCCGTATATGCAACCTGAAGGTTTTTATCCAGTCTTAAGACCTCTTCCCAACCCTCGCGCGACTCTACATAGTCACCGTCAATGGTCATTCTGGTAAGCTCCAGTACCATATTGCCGTAATCGTTACGACTAAATACGGTGATGGTATTGTTGGTCTTATCGGAAACGAGAATCTCGCTGTTTATAACCTTGCCTTTTTCGTCCTTAGTATCCTTAAGGGCGATGCCAGAAGCGGTCTGGAATGTACCTTCCTGACTTCCTACACCCATACCGCCACCAAAGGCTGTAATCATTCTACACTCTGCATCGTAGACAAAAACACGTCCGTACTGAGTGTCGAGAGCGTACATAAACTCTTTATCGTCAACCTCAAGACCTGTGATTTGCTGTCTGAAAATACCGCCTGTTTCTAAGAAGGTACGGTTAACAGTATCGTCTATGAAGTTAACGCCATCTGATTTAAGAATGTTGTTACCTGCACCTGGGTTAAGCTTTTTAATTTGGCCTCTGCTCTCGGAATCGGTTGCGGTATAGATAAAGTCCTTGTTGTCAATAACTATATCCGAGAAGGTGTAGGGCAACGCTCTTGCAGAGTTTGCCATTCTTTCATTGTTGGGGAACACACGGTTAATTACCGACTGAAGTGCACCGAGAACTCCGTTAACAACGGTGTTTGCACCGTAGAAGCCGATGAACTCTTTAGCTGTGCCCGAATCTGCAGGAGCATAGAGAAGTGCACCGTAGTAGGAGCCTTCGCTAAGGATATATACATATCCGCGAGAGTCTGCAACCACCTTTACCGGACGGAAAGAAAAGTCGTCAGGAATAAGGGGTGAGTCGGGCAGGGTGTACTCGTCGATATAGTTGCCGTCGAGATCACACTGAAGAACTCTTGCTCTTTCTGTGTCGCAAATATAAAGGGTCTTGTCGGTGTGAATATAAATATTTCTTGCACCTGTGAAGATAAGTGCCTCTTCCCCACGGGAAACTGCTGTTATCTCCTTAACAAGCTTATAGTTTGCGTCGAGAATTATTACTTTTGCAGGACTGTCGTTTGAGCCTGTGTCGAGAAGATAAATGTTACCGTCATTGTCGGTACAAATATCTACAAGCTCTATTATACTTTCTACTCCCATATCGGCAGCATTAAGTACGTTTTCCGTTTCATACATAGGACGATTGTAAACAAGCTTACGTCCTGAGCCTGTTATATCATCCCAATAGGTATAACTTTCATACGGCACGTACTGTGATGATTCTGCTGCAAATGCGGTAAGCATTGTTCCTGCGACGAGGATCACAGTCAGGATAACCGCTGCGATGCGTCGAAGCAATTTCTTAGTCATACATTACATCTCCTTGCCGTAAAAGTTATTCTTTAATACCCGCACTGGTCATGGCCTGCATAACGTTACTCTGCGAGATCATATAAACCATAATGGGGGGTATCATCATAATTACCGTCATAGCCATCGCACTACCTGCACGGGCGGTACCGCCTGCAACGATCTGAGGAGTGATCATCGGCAGAGTTTTGAGCTGCTCGCTAAAGATGGTGTTGTTGGGGGATACATTCCAGATGTCGCGGAAACCGAAGAGCATAAGGGTCAGCCACATCGGTTTAACTGTGGGCATTACGATTGCCCAGAAAACTCTCCAATATCCTGCACCGTCGATTTTTGCAGCTTCGAGAAGTGCATCGGGAACGGCACCCTCCATATACTGCTTCATAAGGAATACACCCATTGTAGATGCGAGGTGGGGCAGAATGTATATCCAATATGTGTCGATCATATGAAGCTTTGCATAGATGAGGTAGCAGGGTATCGACAGGGTATATGCGTTAAACATAAGAGCCATCTGGATAGCCCAGAAAAGGGTCTTTCTTCCTTTAAACTTACCTTTTGCAAGCACGAAAGCCGCCATTGAAGAGGTAATTATATATAGGAAGGTTGTTAAAACAGCGACAAATAAGCTGTTTGCTATGTATCTTGAAAGGGGAACCTGCAGGTTTGAAAGCAGGTCGGGAAGTGCTAAATAGTTAACTATTGTGGGGCGTTGTACAAAGAAACGCGGTGGGAAGATAAGCAGCTCATCGATAGGCTTAAAGGAGGTTACTACCGAATAGATGAGCGGCAGGGTGGAGAAAAGTCCGCCCAGAATAAGGAAAGCACAATAGAAGAAGTTACCGATTTTGGAACGGGTAAAGCGACGGGCAAAGGTGCTTTTCTTTTTAAACATTGCAAGTTGCGGTTTTTTAAGTTTCATTTTCTAAGCACCTCCTACTTTCCTATAAGTGACAGTACCTTACCGATAAGCAAACGTGTACCTGCCATCATAAGGAAGAGTATAACGGCTATTGCCGAAGCATATCCGTATTCGAAACGAACAGTCGCCATATCGGTCATATGAGATACAATGGTATCAACTGCGTACTGTGTTGAGGGGAAGCCCGCAAGCTCGATAGCGATAGCACTTACCGAGAAGCTGGACTGAATCTGCATTACGGCAGAGAAGAGAAGCATATTCTTCATCTGAGGTAATGTGATGAAACGAAGCTCCTGCCAACGGCTGTGAATACCGTCGATAGCTCCCGCCTCGTAAAGGTCGTCGGCAATATTCTGAAGACCCGAAATGTTGGAGAGGAAGGATACACCCATACTCTGCCAAAGCTGAACGATAATGATTATCGGCATCAGATATTCGGGGGTTTTAAGCCATGTGATAGGCTCTGTTATAAATCCTACCGAAAGGAGCATACTGTTAAGATAACCGTATGCATCGCCCGAGAAGAGAACCTTCCAGATGAACATTGCACCGCCCACAAGAGAGGGTGAATAGAACATAAATGAAAGAATTGTTCTTACAGCGGGTGAAAATTCATTAACGAACCACGCAAGCACGAATGCCATCAGGAAGCCGATGGGGCCTGCGATGATTGCAAAAATAAGTGTGTTTTTAACAACTATTCCGAAAACGTCGTCGGATACGAACATTCTCTCATAGTTTTCTATTCCTACAAAGTGAGGAGTAGAAAGAAGGTCGTATGAGGTGAAGGAAAGTGCGATTGATGAGAAAATCGGAATTATTGTGAAAAGGCAGAAGAAGATAAAGAACGGAGCAAGCATTACTACAAGAGGAAACTGCTCTAAAAATGAATCTTTTCTGCGAAGCTTTGCGGTTGATGACATATTCTTAGACATTGCTTACCCCTCCTTTAGCTATATTCTTCAATTTTGCGGGCAATCTCGTTATCCGCAACGATTGACCACTTGTTGATTGTGTCTTTTGCACTTACATTGTCATTAATTACAGACCAGAAAGCCTGATCCACTGCACGGGTGGTGTAGTAGGAACCGGGAACCTCGGGAAGCTCCTTAACCTTGCTCCACTGCTCGTTAAGAGAATTGCGATCGTCGGGATCCCAAGCAAGAGAGTTGAATGCCTCAACGTTGGCGGTTGATACACGGCCAAGCATACCAAGGATCGACTCTACGTTGTTGGAATAACGGGTCTGGGTTTCAGCTGAGGTCCACCACTTGAGGAATTCCCAAGCTTCTTTGTGATGTGCACTTGCTTTAACGATTGAACAGCCTGAGCCTGAGCCTGCGATGGTCTGATTGATTTTACCTGTTTCTTCGTCAAGTGTTCCGGGAACATTTGCTATAGACCAACGACCGTCAATTTCAGGTGCTGCACTATAGATAGTCATATAGGTTGAGTATGCTGCTATACCAAGAGGCATAGATCCGTTACGAAAACGGTTATAGAAATCTGCTTCTCTCTGATAGCCGTAATCGGTATACATCTCGGTCCACTCTTCAAATACCTGAATTGCCTCTACGCTATTGATAGCGGTAGCATTTCTCTCGGCATTGTAGAGGTCAAGACCTCTCTGCTGAAGCATTGAGGGATAGAGGTTAAGGCTTCCGATACCTGCATTAACGGTGGTAGCCGCAACTATCTGAGTATAGGGAACATATACGTTCATATTATAACGCTGAATAATGGTTGCACAGTAAAGGAACTCTTCCCAGGTTTTGGGAACTTCGAGTCCTAAATCCTCGAACACGTCGGTACGGTAGAACATACAGAAGAAGGACTGTGTATCGGGGAGTGCGTAAAGAGCATCGTTATGCCAGTAAGGCATATCTGCACCCTCTTGGAAACGAGAGAGAACCTCTTTATAATCATCAAACTGGGTGAGGTCAAGAAGTGCTCCACGCATACCGTAGTTAACCGGATCGGTTCTGGAGAGGTGCAACTGAACATCGGGGAAGTTGTTTGCAAGAAGTCCGTTTATAAGCGAAGCCGAAACTATCTGCAGATTTACATTGATTCCCTTTTCTCCGGTAAAGGAATCCTGAATGAGGGAGTTGAGTGCCATTGTTTGGTCACGACCCCAGTTTACCCACATTTTAAGGGTAACGCCGTCATCTTCACCCTCTTCATAAAGGCTGTAATCATTTACGAAAGAAGAATAAAGACGAATAGCTTCAAACCAGAATGCCTCAAAGAAGTTAGATTTTTCATACTCTGCTTCCTGTCCTGCATATGTAAAACGCATCTGGTCGATAGAAACGGGAAGCTTCTTCATTTCGCTAAGCCATGAGGACAAGGTGGTATAGTTAGAATAATAGTCCTTTATATATACATGAGCGATAAAGGGTGCATCAAGCATCTGATTGATAACACGGTCCATATTGTTCATAGCAGCGATATACTGTGAACCGCGGGCACCTGTAAGGCTCTGCATATCTTTAACAAGGGTTTGAAGGTCTTTTGATGTCTGTGTAAGAACATCGTTAAGGGTGGGAATCTGACGGAAAAGCTCGTAAGAACGGTTTAAGTCAGGATTCTCGGAGGTTATCATAACGATTTGGAGATACATATCACCGATTGTCTGAGTTATATCGTAAAGACGATCGTATGCTTCTGCCATTTCGCCGAGAGTTACCTCTAAAGAAAGGGTATGTGTGCCTTCGTCAAGCCATATATAATAAGGTGTTGTCTTATCGTCCTCTGTGGAACCGAGGGTGTACTCTTGCCACTGTGTACCGTAAGCAAAACGCACCTCTTTAGCCTCTTCAAAGGGTGTTTTTCCATCGATTTTCATCCAACGCCAGCTTTCGCCGTTAACAACATCGCTCTGCTTATAACGTGCGCTGAATTTATAATATCCTGCGGTTTCAACATCAAACTCCCAGGTGATTTTCTGTCCGGTAGCACCCCAAGAAGTTCCGCCTATGTTGTTGATAAGGGTCAGGTAGGGGTCAACA
>JAZUNC010000075.1:0-9471 GCA_045603945.1 Acutalibacteraceae bacterium
GTTTCACCTTTGGTTCCAATTTTCTTAAAAAAGACAGGGGACGGTTCTCCTGTGTAGAGAAAAAGTTTGGTATTTTAATTTCTCTTTTTAAGAGAACGGTTGGCAGGGAAACACAAGGGGACGGTTCTGTTGTGTGCCTGCCGCTTTAAATTAACGTAGGAGAACAGTCCCTTTGTGTGCCTCTTTACTCGTCAAGACAGAGAACCGTCCCCTGTCTTTTCCAACGTTGTCAAGACAGAGAACCGTCCCCTGTCTTTCTTCGTCCCCTGTCTTTCTTCGAAAATCGTCCCCTGATTGAGCTTATTGATTCTCTTCCCTAATACTCATGTTTAATATAATTTTTGAGTTCTTAGCATAGATGATAGTACCAGTATAATCTCCTTGCAAATTGTACATTTTTGTAGATAATTTATCGTTTCCATCGTTTATATAAAGAAAAGCAGTCTGCCCATACATTTCGACCTCTATTTTTCCTTCGTATGTTATATATGAGTTATTGACTATATCTATTACCATATTTGGCACTAATATTGACCAAATCACAATTGCAAAAGTTATAATACCTATAGAAATAATTAGCAGTATATGTTTCTTCAAAACTCTTCTGCACAAGACACATCCTACAATTACCAATACACAACCGATTACACAGAGAGCAGAAATTGTAATAATGTTTTTAGCTAAAATACTATCATAGATGCTATCATTCATAAAGTTACCTTTCCTTTCTAAGCGAGCAGGGCAAGACTAAGCAAACTAATAAGTTTTAAACACAAGGGGATAAACACAAGGGGACGGTTCTCCTGTGTAGAGAAAAAGTTTGTTATTTTAATTTTTCCTTTTAAGAGAGCGGTTGGCAGTAATGCTGACCGTTCCATTTTTACTGTTAAATAATGCAAAATTTCAGCGTATTATAATTAGTCTACCGCTTTTTCTGCCAGCTTAATTCCAACCGCAATACATTCGTTACAGCTTTTAAGCACTTCGTCGCCCGTTAATCCCTTAAGTACGGGGCATAGGGTAGAGCCACATTCTTTTTCAAAGCTTCGGCATATTTCCTTTGTTACAGAATATGTGTCGCGTTTAGACATAGGTGTATTAGTACTTCCGTCGGCAAATTTCAATCCTGCCACCATAACAGCACCTGATAAAGCTCCACAGGTATGTTCAAAACCGCCCATTCCTGCACCGAATCCCTCGGCGGCTTTAGAAATAGTAGTAGGGTCGCATCCAAGCTCTTCACAAAAGGGAAGAACTACCGATTGAGCACAGTTAAACCCTTTTTTATGAAGTTCTAACGCTTTAGTAAGTTTATCTGACATAATAGTGCCTCCTTATACTTGGTATTTTATCATCTATATAGCGTTATTACAAGTTATTTCTTGAACTTTTAAGCGTTTTTAGCTTAACTTTATAGGTGAAAAACGGTAGAGAGTGACGGAGGATTTAACAATATAATTCAGGTTTATATAGATGGGGAGAAGACCGACCCAAAACCCTTGCAAAAAAAACAGGTGTAATGCCCTGTTTTTCTTAATATTTCCTTGCGGTTTTTGTGTAAATATGGTATTATATTATAGACACTATTATAAAATTATAATGAGTATTTGTTAGGGGGAGTTCTTGTGGCAGATAACCGTCCTATAGGCGTTTTCGATTCGGGTCTGGGAGGACTTACAGTTCTTAAAGAAATCGAAAAGGTGCTGCCTGACGAAAGTATTGTTTACTTCGGCGATACTGGTCGAGTTCCCTACGGAAATAAAAGCAACGAAACAATAATTAATTATGCCCGTCAGGATGAAAATTTCCTGCTTTCAAAAGGTGTTAAGTATATAGTCGCCGCCTGTGGCACCGTCAGTGCCGTGGCATATTCTACTGCTGATGGTCTGCCTGTTCCGTTTATGGGTGTGGTTGAAAACTCGGTTAAAGATGCTGTCGCTTGCACCAAAAACAAGAAAATAGGCGTTATAGGTACTTCGGCTACAATTAATAACGGAGCTCACGAGCGACTTATAAAAAACTTTCTGCCCGATGCTCAGGTGGTAACGGTAAGCTGTCCGCTTTTCGTACCTCTTGTGGAAGAGGGATGGGTATCTGATGAAGATAACGTTGTGCTTGATACCGTGCGTCGCTATCTTGTACCTATTATGGAAGCAGAGGTAGACACCATTATTTTAGGCTGCACGCATTATCCTGTTTTAAAATCGGCTATAAAAAAGGTTGTGGGCGAGAATGTAATGCTTATTAATATGGGCTATTCCACCGCACGTGCAGTTGCCGAGGAGCTAAAGCAGCTTAATATGTTAAATGACGGTACAGCCCCCGCAAAACGAGAGTTTTTTGTAAGTGATGTTACCGCAGGTTTTTCAAAAATCGCAAAAACACTGCTTGGTGACGAAATTGATAACAATAATGTTGATTTGGTGGATATAAGCAAATATGAAGGAAGTTCTAATTAAAATAAAGGGCACACAGCAGTATGCCGAATCTGACAGCGATGTAACAACCTTTACTACAAACGGAAGGTTGTCTTGCGATAACGGTGTATATAGACTCTGTTATGACGAAAGTGAAATGATAGGGGCAAAGGGTGTAAAAACCGAGCTTGTAATAGAAAACAATCAAAAAATGACCCTCGCCCGTAAAGGTGGAATGGAAAGTCGTATGACTGTGGAGAAGGGAAGACGACACAGTTGTCTTTACAATACCCCCGAGGGAGATTTTGTTATAGGAATATACGGCGAAGCTCTTCTGTGCGAGCTTGATGAAAGCGGCGGAAGAATATATATGAGCTATACCTTAGATGTTAATTCCGGTTTGCTCAGTAAGAATATAATGGAGATAGAAATAAAGGAGCTTAAACAGTAATGTCTAAAATAGTGGCTAAAGCAAAAGAACAAATTGAAAATATAGTGTATTCCGCAGCTGAAAATGCGATTGCAGAGGGTGTTTTACCGGAAGCGGAGCTTGGTACATTTAAAATAGAAACCCCTCAAAACCGTGACCACGGCGATTATGCAATAAATGCCGCAATGGTTTGGTCTAAATCCTTCCGTAATGCTCCTCGCAAAATTGCCGAGCTTCTGACCGAGCGTTTTGAGCTTGACGGAAGCTATATCAAATCCTGTGAAATTGCAGGACCGGGCTTTATAAATTTCTTCCTTTCAGATAAATATTACGGTGACATTGTTTCGGATGTAAACACACAAAAGGAAGCCTACGGAAGAAGTGACTTTGGACAGGGAAAAAGGGTGCTGGTTGAATTCGTTTCTGCCAACCCCACAGGACCTATGCACATCGGCAATGCCCGTGGCGGAGCTCTTGGTGATTGTCTTGCATCTGTGCTTGATGCGGCAGGCTACTATGTAGAACGTGAGTTTTATATAAACGATGCAGGAAATCAGATAAATAAGTTCGGTCTTTCTTTGGATATGCGTTATCTCCAGCTCTATAAAGAGGGGATAGAGATGCCTGAGGATTCCTATCACGGTGCTGACATAGTGGCACACGCAAAGGCATTTGCAGATATTCACGGAGATAAATTCGTTGATGCTTCCGAAACCGACCGTAGAAAGGCTCTTGTAGAGTTTGCGTTGCCTAAGAATATACAGGGTCTGCATGACGACCTTTTAAAGTACCGTATAGAGTATAATACTTGGTTTAGGGAAAGCTCCCTTCACGAAAGTGGCGAAACCGCCAAGATAATCGAGCTTTTAAAGGCTTCGGGTCATACCTATGTTAAAGAGGATGCACTCTGGTTTAAGGGCTCGGACTTTGGGGCAGAAGATTTTGTTCTTGTGCGTTCAAACGGAGTTCCAACCTATGTAGTGCCCGATATAGCATACCACTATAACAAGCTTGTTACCCGTGGCTTTGATAAGGCTATAGATGTGTTGGGTGCAGACCATCACGGTTACGTGCCTCGACTTAAAGCGGCACTTACTGCACTGGGTGTAGATGCAACAAAGCTTGACGCACTGCTGATGCAGATGGTTCGTCTTGTAAAGGACGGAGAGGTTATTAAGGCTTCAAAACGTTCGGGTAAGGCAATTACCCTTGTAACCTTACTTGACGAGGTCCCCATAGATGCTGCCCGTTTCTTCTTTAATCTTCGCGAGCCTAACAGCCATTTTGATTTTGATCTTGACCTTGCTGTTGAAGAAACTAATCAGAATCCCGTATACTATGTTCAGTATGCCTGTGCAAGAATCAGCAGTATTATGAGAAATCTTGCTGCAGAGGGAATAGCTATTCGCGAGTGCACAACCGAGGAGCTTCAGCTGCTTACTACCCCAGAGGAAAGGGAGCTTATTCTTCATATTGCAGGCTTTACTGATGAGGTAATCGCATCAGCTAAGGCATATGACCCTGCTAAGATGACCCACTATGTGGTAGAGCTTGCAACCAAGTTCCATAAGTTCTATAACGCTTGTCGAGTTAAGGGCGAGGAAGAAAGCCTCCTACAGGCACGTCTTAACCTTTGTCAGGCAACCGTTACGGTTATTAAAAATGTACTTTCGATGCTTAAAATTACCGCACCGGAGTCAATGTGATTAAATAATTTTTGAGGAGTGGAAAAATATGGGTAAAGTAAAACATATTATCGCACTGGTTCTATCATTGACGATTATATTGTCATGTGCTTCGGTTAGGATTGATAATGCTATGGCACTTTCTTCAACAGAAGACACCATAGCTATATGGGACGGAACCGTAGCTACATCTTTAAGCGGTAGCGGAACAGAAGCTAATCCATATCGCATTACCAACGGTGCTGAGCTTGCAAAGGCAATTATTGATATTCAATATTACAATAAATATTTCGAGCTTACTAATGACATTTATCTTAACGACATTAACGGTATTAACTGGGCAACCGGTGAAGCTGTCGGTGATTATCAAATAAGAGATTGGTCTTCAAAATATAGCGTTGGAGACGGAAACTCAGGCTACTTTGACGGAAACGGTCATACCGTATATGGACTTTATATTAATAATACAAGTATAGATAAAAATATGGGTCTGGTTCCCAATACTTATGCGGGCGTAAAGTTCTCAAATTGGGGAATAGATTATGCGTATATAAAGTCAACTGTTAATAAATCGGCAGGCTTTTTCCTTGCGGGTACAAAGCCCTATGACGGTTCTGTGTCTAGCTTCGACAACTGCTATGTAGGCGAAAACTGTTATATGACCGCAGTTAAAAGTGCAGCAGGCTTTGTCGGATGCGGTGAGTCTGATATCAGCTTTAGCAATTCATACAGTCTCGCAAACCTAACATCCTCCACAAATTCTAGTCGTGTGGGTGCGTTCATACCTGATATTTGGATAAGCATTACTAAAACACCCACTCTGGACGTTGTATTCACTAATTGTTACGGTATAGGAAAGTATACTGAATACACTAACGATACAACCAACACGAAATTCACATTTGAGAACTGTTATTCAGATATACAGTCGGCAACAGGACTTACCAAGGTTGATGCCGCAAATATGAAGGGCGAAAACGCACTTACATATATGCCCCTTGGAGATGCTTTTGTTGCAACAAAAGACTATCCTGCACTTAAAGTCTTCCCCACCAAAGAAGAGGATGATGGAATATGGAACGGCTCAATTTCTCAGCCTACCGTAGGAAACGGAACTGAAAGTGCTCCTTTTGAAATATCAAACGCATCACAGCTTGCTTATGTGGTAT
Source organism: Acutalibacteraceae bacterium (assembly GCA_045603945.1). Lineage (GTDB taxonomy): Bacteria > Bacillota > Clostridia > Oscillospirales > Acutalibacteraceae > SFWF01. The sequence continues at coordinate 5,702 of JAZUNC010000075.1, forward strand.
ATAGTGGTGGTAACGGTAGATATTACAAGCTGACCGCCGACATATATTTAAACGACATTAAAAAGGTCGATTGGACGACAGGAACCCCCCTCGACAGTGCATACACTCCTAATGAATGGTTTGGAAGTGAAACGGCTGGCGGAACTACCTACGAGGGAGCTTCTTCAAGTGTTTGCTTTAATGGTACTATTGACGGAAATTCAAAAACCATATACGGTCTTTATTATGCCCCTGGAAGTGTTAAAACGGCCGTTGGGCTTATACCCTGTGCAGATAATGCAACTATCAAAAATCTGCGAATTAAAAATTCCTTTATAAGCGGCGGCCGCTGGACAGCCTCTGTAGTTGGATTTGGAAAGAACACGACATTTTCTCAGATAATTATTGATTCCGACGTTACTATGCATGGTTATGATGCGGGAAATGCTTATTTCTCAGGAACAACAGTAAGCTCACCGTTCAATGGGTCAATTGATAGCGGTATCGGTTTTGAGTCTGAAGGCTTCGGAGGAATTATTGGATACGCATACGCAAATTCTGGTGGAATCGTAACGATTGATAATGTAGGCTGCTTTGCTTATATGAAGCGTGAGAACTTTGGATATTCCACCAAAAATCCTCTCACAAACGGCGGAAAAGCAAAGTCTGTGGATAATGCAGGACATTACGGAGGTCTTATCGGAACAAGTTGGGTAACATACATAAATGTGTCTGACTCTGTTTCAATAGGTGCACCTTATGACGGAAAAAACGGTAATGGTGGTTTTATGGCATTTACCGATGTTTACTGCATAGAAGAATCAAAACTTGACGGCGTCACTTGTTTAGAAAAGCAATTTATTTCAGGTCTTTCTTCTTCAAATGCACTTTCAAACCTCGATTTTGAAAATGTTTGGAAAACAACCTTCTCTTATCCGACCCTTTTGCAGTTTTATTCTTCTGCCGAGTATTCTGTTCCAACCCTTAATATATGGGACGGAACAATTTCAGAACCTACGGTAGGCGATGGAAGTGAGACCTCTCCCTACGAGCTGTCAACTCCTCAAAATCTCGCCTGGGCGGTAGCTACGGGTGGAAACGGTAAGTATTATAAGCTGACAAGTGATATTTACCTTAACGATATAACAAAAATTAACTGGGCTAACGGCACTGTAAAGGCTGGTATGGACTACAAACCAAATGCTTGGTATAGTGGCTCAACCACATATAATAAGTATAACGGAACATCCAACGATTTACAATTTACCGGAACCTTAGACGGAAACGGATATACCGTATACGGTCTTTGGTACTCGCCGTCAACTACCGAAAAGTCCACAGGCTTGATTCCTGCCGTAAACGAAGCAACCGTTAAAAACCTGACCTTGAAGTATTCGTACATTGCCGCCTATCAGTATGTTGGTTCTCTGTCAAGCTATTTTAAAGGAACAATAAGTAGCTGTTATATCGACGAGACCGTCCGCCTTGCCTCAACCTACACTGGAACGACTTATATTGGAGGATTTGTTGGTCGCTCTCAGGGCATAACCGTTTCAGACAGCGGCTTTGCAGGCGACATCAAAAACACTACTTCGTATGTTAATGCATACGGCTTTATCGGTTCAGCCTCTTCTCCTACCAGCGGAACAATATACGTTACCCTTTCAAATAGTTTCACATTAAGCTATAGGCCTTTTTACTTGTCGTCGTCACGGTATTATAAAACCACAGATGTTTATGCAACCAAAAGCGGAAGCGGGTCTACGGTAGTTTCTGCCGATAATATGAAGGGAAGCTCGGCACTGAATAATATGTCGGGTCTTAACAAAAATATCTGGATGCCGCAAAACGACTCAACTCCAAAGCTCAAAATAACCGCTTCTGCTATAGGAGACGTTGATGCAGACGGTAGGGGAGCCACATTAAAGGATGCGGAACTTCTCATAAAAACGCTTATAGGCAAAGCAACCGATACTTTTGCAGATTATGACAGAAACTCCTCTGTGGATATATGCGATCTCGTAAAGCTTCATATAGATCCACCCGTTCTTTGTGACGATCAAAAGATGTATACATTTATCTCGGCAGAGCCCATAACCGACGAATACGCCATTATCTATCCTTTCGGTGATGTAAATGCTAAACATGCGGCTGAAAAGCTTAAAAAGCATTTTATTAGTAGCGAGGGCTTAACACTTACTGTTGCGACAGATAAGGATAGACAAACCAGTGAAAAGGAAATACGCATTGGCGGAACAAATCGAACCATAGGTTCATCAAACCTCGAAAGCTCACAGTACATCATCACCCGAAACGGATACACGGTTGAAATATTCGCAGGTCACGATCTGTCTGTAATTTCAGCGGTTAACGAGTTTATTGATTTATACGAGGATATTTCTTTCTCATCGATAGCCCTCGGAAATTCCGATTTTTCGAATGATATCGTTACTTCAAAAGGAAACTCTTATTCTTATGTTTGGGGCGACGAATTCTCGGCTAATACTATGGATCTATCCAAATGGCGTTGTGAGGTTGACTCTTCAAAAATGAGTGGGTATGACGACCTCTTACTTCTCGATACCGAAGAAACCGTTAAGATATTTGATGGAAATCTTCGCCTTACTGCGATGGAATACTCAGATGACACGAATTCAAAGATAGCCTTTGCCGCACCTGCATCTGTCCACACCCAAGGTAGAATGGAATATCGCTATGGATATGCCGAAATAAGAGCCAAACTTCCCTTTAAGGAAGGTGTGTGGCCCTCCTTCTGGGCAAAAAGCGACACTCAACTTGGTGGAAGAAAATGTATAGATTATTTTGTAGAGGTGGATGTTCTCGAAATATTCGGAAGTCTGGATACAGTTGTTCCCAATATACATAAATGGTATAATAAATATATGTATGATTACGACACCATTTACGGCACAAGCACAAACAACCATACTCAGTTTAACACTAATCCTGATGCTGCTTCTATAAAGAATTTCGTTTATACCGACTATACAAACCTCAACGACGAATATCATATCTATGGATTTGAGTGGACTCCGACAGAAATGTCATTCTATATTGACGGCTACTGCTATCAAACAATGAATATAGCAACTTCATACGATAATTATGAAAGTATGGATGGTTTCCAAGATCCTATCTACTTCATTTTTAACAACCATATTTTCACTCCCTTGTCATCATATACAGCTCATGCCGGCGAGATAACAGGATATGAATCCACTAATCTTCCAGCCCATTACGATATCGACTGGTTCCGACTCTATCAGTCCGATGATGTCACAAGTACACAGATCTGGAAATAGTAACAACCGAAAGCAGGCTATTCGTTTTACGAATAGCCTGCTTTATTGTATAAAAAACACGCCCGAGGTTTTACCCTCGGGCGGTTGAGCTTTAAGAATATATCTTATGCGAGCTCTGCGAAGTACTTAATGGTGCGAACCATCTGGCTGGTGTAGGAGTTCTCGTTATCATACCAAGCAACTACCTGTACCTCATAGGTGTCGTCGTCAACCTTGCAAACCATTGTCTGAGTAGCATCGAATAAAGAACCGTAGCGGATACCAATGATATCGCTTGAAACGATTTCGTCTTCATTGTAGCCGAAGGACTCAGAAGCAGCAGCCTTCATAGCAGCATTGATGCCGTCAACAGTGATGTCCTTGCCCTTAACAACAGCAACAAGAATTGTTGTAGAACCGGTAGGAACAGGAACACGCTGAGCAGAACCGATAAGCTTGCCGTTAAGCTCAGGAATTACAAGACCGATA
>JAZUNC010000076.1:0-21186 GCA_045603945.1 Acutalibacteraceae bacterium
CCTCGGGTCTCGCAGGATTTCTCCCTATTGCCATTTCTAATGCATCTTGCACTTTTTCATCTCAGTTGTACTCGCTTCTTGACACACTCAACAGCCTGCATACTTCACTCGTTTTATACTTTGTTAATTCTGCTTTTGCAAACCTTACTCGTCTGCCGGGTGTTTCGCAAAGTATGCCGCTGCTTTTTTTAATATTTCGTTCTCCATTTTTAAGCGTTCATTTTCTTTGCGGAGTTTTCTCAGTTCCGCATCTTCTGATCGCTGATTACCTTTACCTACAAAAGCTTCTTCCCCGTAGGTTTGGTAATCATCTATCCATTTGTAGAGCATTATATGATTTATTCCCATTTTTTCTGCTACTACTTTGTGCTTTATTCCGTCCTTCAGGACTAATTCACATGCTTTGACTTTAAATTCTTTGCTAAAAGTTCTTTTCATTGTGAACACCTCTTGAATGTATTTTATCATTCACTCTCCGTTGTGTCCACTTTTACTATACAACTTTCCTTACTTAATTATTCATTATTCATCAGCGTAAGCGACTTCATTATTCATTGAAAATCCTGTCGAATGAATGATGAATATTGAATAATGAAAAATGAATGATACAAAACAAAAATCCCATCGACAAAAGTCGACAGGATTTTCGTTTTGGCCCGCTCGAAGGGATTCGAACCCCCGTTCTTCAGAATCGGAATCTGCTGCGTTATCCAGCTGCGCCACGAGCGGATGATGCAGGGTTATTATACCATCTTTGCTGAATACCTTCAAGTTAAAATTACCATAATATTATTATATTTATCCTAACCTTACGGAGGTATTTATGAAAATCAGCAAATCGTCTGTTATATCTGTCCTTGCTACCCTTGCGGTCTGCACGGGTTTGCTAACCCTTGCAGGGATTCTGCTTATTCCTGCCGAGCTTAGCAGCCCTGAGCAATCGGTACATGAAAACATTTCGGGGGTGGGTTACTCCGATTATCCACCGAGCTGCGGTCTTCTTTTAACCGACCAAGAGGACAAGGGTGCTTTTCTCTACCTTGATTTTGAAAATATTGTAACGCATGTATATCTTTTCGATGAAAACGCCACTGAAAAAGCACAAAATCTCTCCTATCTTACACATTATACCCTCAATCTCCCCGAAGATTTCACTGCAAGACTGTGCGACCGTTTAGGCGGCATTGAAATGACCGATGAAAATGGGGAAAAAGCTCTCTTTTTCGGCACGGCTCTTACAGAATTTACCAAAAAAGGCCTAACCGACGAAAAAATATTAAAAATTTCCCTCTCTTTTTTCGAAAAAATTGCAAATATGGGGTTGTCCTCTGAAGACTTTATGTTTATAATTGAATTAGCCGATACAGATCTTACCTATTCGGTCTGTTACGACTGGATTCCCCACATTCGGGAAATGTTTTGCAACTGCATTATAAATTAGTATGAAAGGGAGGGATATGTGATGAAAAAGTCGGCTGTTATTCTGCTTGCCATTCTTATCGCACTTACATCGGTTGCCTGTGTCAGCTCGGGCGGCAATGGCGATTCCTCCCAAACAGTATCTAACCCCATCGTCACACCCTCTGAAAACGATAGCTCCTCTAATTCTACCTCTTCCGCCGACAGCTCCTCGGACGAACCCGATTCCTCAATAATAGATTCCTCTATAGCCGGTCCCAGCTCCTCCCACACGGGAAGCAGCGATGAAGACGATATAATCTCTTCTCCCGACCCCGATCCCGATCCCGAACCTGACCCAGAGCCAGAGCCTGAGCCCGAACCTGAGCCTGAGCCTGAGCCTGAGCCCTCTATTCATGACGAGCATTACTGCTATGCTAAACTGACCGACCGCCAAAAGGAATATTACGAGGTAATGCACGATGCAGTGCAGGATATGAAAACCGATTGGATTGTTCTTGGCGAGGCAGACAAAACCTATAAAACCGATGTTGCGGTGGTGCGAAACGCCCTTGCTAACGACCATCCCGACATTTTCTGGCTACCCTCCTATTATGCAACCGCCATAGGCACCAGCTCTGCAGGCACACCTTCCACAATGATATATTTCTCTACATCTTCAAACGGTAACCCCTCTTATCTTGTGAGAAGCAGTAAAAAAGATATTATGGCTGAGCAACTTGAAAAAGCCGTTAAAGAGATAACCGATAAAGTCACCGCTACAGACCCTTATCAAATAGAGCTTCAGCTTCACGACCTGCTATGTGAAGCCGTAGATTATTCCGACGACACAAAAGACCCCCTTGTTTACACCTCATACGGAGCACTGGTAAACAAAAAGGCTGTATGCGAAGGCTATTCCCGTGCGATGCAGCTACTCCTTGGCAGATTTGGAATACTTTCTGTCAATGTTACAGGTATTGCAGGCGGTGAGGGACATATGTGGAACGCGGTATATCTTAACAATGAATGGTATCATCTTGATGTTACCTGGAACGACAGTGTGGTGGGAATGATTTCCCACGAATATTTTAATGTTAACGATACCGCCATTTTATTAGACCATACCTTTAACAAAAACTATTACGAATTTGGCGAGGGACAGCTTGACAGCGGAACTCTTTCCTTTAACATATTCAGACCTGCTGCTAACGGCACCGAATACAATTATTTTAGACAATCGGGATTTGTGTTATTGCCTGATGGTATTTCCTCTCTGTGCAAATATCTCACCCAAAACGAATCAGACACGGCAGAGGTTATGTTTTCTGATATGTCTTTCCGCAATAAATTTTATGCTGATTCCGACAGCTTTATAAAAAAAATAAACGAACAGCTTCGTCTTGACTATCCCGATTGCGGTTTTCACATAGGCGGATATGTGGTTTCCTCCAATGTATTAAGGCTTTACAAAAGCAGTGAACTGAAAACCGAAGAAGTATTAAGTGAAAACGCAGATATGTAATTACATATCTGCGTTTTTGTTTACAAATATTATTGGACATCGTATGCCCTCCTTTGAGGAAGGAGGCCGCTTTTTTTATAAAAATTCTATTTGACCGCTATGCAAGATAGGTTTTTATTTTTCGCTGTTTCTTACCTTTTCAAGCACAGCTTTAGCGGCTTCAAAATGCGTTTTTGCCTTGCCCTCTATGGCAGTGCCGTCTACGGTACGCAGGCAAAGATACCTGTTTTTCTCTTCGGTCATACCGTATCGGTTATCGCTTAGTTTATTGTAATAGCTATCACCCAGCTTTACAATATTTTCCTCGGAAAACAGGGTAACGCTATCAGAAATACTGTTTAAATATTTCAGGCTATCGTCATCAAGAATAAAGAGCAGAGCATCCTCCTCAAGAAGGAGTGATTGAATTTTTAGCTGCTTTGTTCTTAAGGTTTCTGCCAAATCTGTATCTGCGGCAAAGGAGCACTCGGCAACAAGAATATCCACCTTGCCGTTTTCGTTGACATCGCTGTAAAGACCTTCCATCCAGACCGAGGTGTCTTTAACCGCCTGCTCGTCCACATACTCGTAACAATATATCGTAACAGTAGCATCATATTTAGGCTTTGTTATGGTAGACGTTATAATTATAGTAAGTGCTATAGCTGCAACGGCGGCAAAAATCAGTTTATATTTATGATAGAAAAAGAAATTGTCGCACTTTTCGTCGAGGGTCTTAGGAACTATTTTTTTGTCGTCATCCCTAAGTGTTTCGGGGTCGATTTCCCCCCTCTGAATTTTTTTAAGCTCTAACAAATCCTTCTGTGCCTTTTCCCTTTGTCTTAAGGTATCGCTTTTTTTAGACATAAAATTGTCCTTTCTTGTTTTCTTTAAAAAATTAATCGCGGACAGAACGATACTGCCCGCGCCGCAATTATTTTGCTATGGAAACTATTTTAAATCTAAGCTCGCCGACAGGTGCCTCAGCAACGACCTCGTCACCAACCTTGGAGCCGAGAAGTGCCCTGCCTACAGGCGAATCGTCAGAAATAAGCCCGTTCATCGGGTCAGCCTCTGCAGAGCCTACTACCTTATAGGTAAGCTCCTCTTCAAACTCTACGTCGTAAACGGTGACGGTAACGCCTATTGTAACAACATCGGTGTCAACATCGTCTGCAATAATAACGACATTCTCAAGCATCTTTTCAAGCTCGATTATGCGGGCTTCGATTTTAGCCTGCTCGTTTTTTGCCTCGTCATACTCGCTGTTCTCAGAAAGGTCGCCGTAACCGCGTGCAACCCTGATTTTTTCAGCAATATCTGTTCTGCCGACAGTTCTTAAATTTTCAAGCTCTGCCCTAAGTTTTTCAAGACCTTCCTTGGTAAGCTGAATGCTTTTAGCCATGATAAACTATCTCCTAATCGTAAATAATACCGCAGATAAATCTGCGGTGCCGTGCAATGTTCTTATTATATGTTTTTAAGGTGACATTGTCAAGCAAATTAATTTTAACATATTTTAAACAATTACGGTTTATATTCTTTCACTTCCTTGACAAAACACCTTAAATATACTAATATAAATATGCACATAATTTATTTATATTCTCAAAAAGGAGTCTTTTTTATGAGCTTTCATGCAACACTTGTTATTATGGCAGCAGGTATGGGAAGCCGTTTCGGCGGCTTAAAGCAGGCAGAGCCTGTAGGTAAAAACGGCGAAGCTATTGTAGACTACGCTGTGTACGATGCTGTAGAGGCTGGCTTTGATAAGGTGGTATTTGTAATCAAGCACGCCATTGAGGATGATTTCAAGCGTCTTGTAGGCGACAGAATTTCCAAAAAGGTAAAAGTAGAATATGCCTTTCAGGAAATGAACGACCTGCCCGAGGGCTACATCTGCCCCGAAACCCGTCAGAAGCCTTGGGGTACAGGACAGGCTATACTTTCCTGCCGCGATATTGTAAAAGAGCCTTTTGCCGTTATCAATGCCGATGACTATTACGGCAAAACCGCCTTCAAGGTACTGTACGAAGAGCTTAAAAAGCAAAACGAGGGCGAATACTGTATGGTTGGCTTCCACCTTGTAAACACCCTTACCGACAACGGTACCGTTTCCCGCGGTATTTGCGAGCAGGATAACGGTTATCTTAAAGACGTAAACGAAGTAACCAAGCTTAAGGATTGCAAGTCCTTCGACGATGAAGGCAATGTTATCGGCGAGTATGCTCCCGACACCCTTGTTTCTATGAATATGTGGGGTCTTACCCCCGACATTTTCGACTATTTAGCCGAAGATTTCAAAAAATTCCTTGACCAGAATATAAACGACCCCAAGCTTGAATTCTTCATTCCTCTTGAAATTGATTCCCTTATTAAAAGAGGAGAAAAGAAGGTTCGCATTCTTTCTTCCTCCGACCGTTGGTATGGAGTTACATACCGCGAGGATAAGCAGAGCGTAGTAGACGCCATAGCAGAAATGACCGCAAAGGGTATGTACGACTGATAAATATTTAACATTAAAAACGGGCGGTCAATAACCGTCCGTTTGGTTTTGGTAGCCGTAAAAATTTATACAAAAAAATTACAAAAAACAGATATATATTTAAGTGTAAATATATATCTGTTTTTATTTTAGTACACTGATGTTTGATTAATTATCTTTTGTTTCTTCTTCAAGGTTTTCAAGTGCCACACGAGAAGCCTCTATTACGAACGCGGAAAAAGAACATCCTGTGCCGGAAATCTTATTTTCAATCTGTTTTATCAACTCATTCGGAAACCTAATACACTTGCTAGTTGATGTAGGAACGCTGGGTATTTTAAATTTTCGCATAACATCACCTCTGTAATATTATTGTATATGCAAAAATTAATACCGTATGAATTACATTTTGTATTGCATTTTTCTAAACTCTTGAGAATATAAAATATCGCCGCTTTACTGTAACCTGATCGTTGATATCAGCTTCTTTTCCCCAAATATTTCTCTCTGGTTGCCATTCCTCCGCGGATATGACGTTCCTGCTTGTTTTTCTCCAAAACCGTTTTAACCTGCGAGTAAAGGGCAGGAGCTTCGTTTTTAAGTCTTACGGTTACATCCTTATGCACCGTGGACTTTGATATTTTAAATACCTTTGCGGCTGCTCTTACGGTTGCACCTGTTTCTAATATGTACTCACCCAAAATTACAGCTCTGTCCTGCATAAGTTCTTTCATACAATCAACTCCTACTTACAGTTAATCATATGAGACTCTTTCTTTTTTTATGCTTGTTGCTATTCAAAGCTTAAAATGGTATAATAAAGAACACAAGGGAGGTAGGTTATGAAGCTTATCCATCTTTCAGATCTGCACATCGGAAAACGTGTAAACGAATTTTCCATGCTTGAAGACCAGAAATATATTTTACGTGAGATTATTAATATTATCGACTGCGAGCAACCCGACGGAATTCTTATAGCAGGCGATATTTACGATAAGTCGGTACCGTCTTCCGAGGCGGTGCAGCTTTTCGATGATTTTTTATACCGTCTTTCTATTAGGGGACAGCAGGTATTTATAATCAGCGGTAATCACGATAGTGCCGAACGTCTTTCCTTCGGCGGCAGGCTTATGGATACAAGCGGAATACACATAAGCCCTGTTTATAACGGAAGTGTGACTCCCTATGTTTTAGAGGACGGCTACGGCAAGGTCAACATCTATTTGTTGCCCTTTTTAAAGCCTGCCCACATTCGCCGTTTTTTCTCCGAAAGGGAAATAAACAGCTATACCGAAGCCCTTTCAGCGGCGGTAGAAAATATGCAGATAAATGTAAATGAGCGAAACGTTCTTGTTACCCATCAATTTGTTACGGGAGCAGGACGTTGCGATTCGGAGGAGCTTTCTGTAGGCGGAAGCGATAATGTTGATGCCTCTGTTTTTGAGGACTTTGATTATGTGGCTTTAGGTCATATTCACGGTCCGCAGAAAATCGGAAGAGATACCCTTCGCTACTGCGGAACACCTCTTAAATACTCCTTTTCCGAGGCCGACCATAAAAAATCTGTCACGGTGGCAGAGATAGGGGAAAAGGGGGATATAATCGTTCGTACCGTACCGCTTATACCCCTTAGAGATATGCGTGAAATAAAGGGAAGCTATCTTGACGTGACAAACAAGGCAAACTACCAAGACACCAATACCCAGGACTATATCCACATCACCCTCACCGACGAGGAGGATATACCCGATGCCGTAAACAAGCTTCGCATAATATATCCTAACCTGATGAAGCTAAGCTACGACAACAAGCGTACAAGAACTAACGGGTTGGTGGGAGATGCCGAAAATGCAGAAGAAAAATCCCCCCTACAGCTTTTTAGTGAGTTTTACGAAAAGCAAAACAATCAACCCTTAAGCGAAGAGCAAAACCGCTTCATTTCATCCCTTATAGAGGAAATATGGGAGGGCGAAAAATGAGACCTTTAAAGCTTAGAATGTCGGCCTTTTGTCCTTATGCCGATGTGACCGAGCTTGAGCTTGACACCTTAGGCGAAAGCGGAATTTACTTAATAACAGGCGACACAGGTGCAGGAAAAACGACAATTTTCGACGCAATTACCTTTGCACTTTACGGCGAAGCCAGCGGTAATAACCGTGAGGCTTCTATGCTACGCTCTAAATATGCCGATATAAATACACCCACCGAGGTAGTGCTTACCTTTTTAAACAAGGGAAAAACCTACACGGTATACCGCTCTCCCGAATACGAAAGACCTGCAAAAAGGGGAGGCGGTATGACCCTGCAAAGGGCTGACGCACAGCTATATTTTGACGATGACAGATCACCTATAATCGGAACAAAAAATGTCGATGAGGCAATCCGCAATATAATCGGTGTTGACCGCAGACAGTTTTCGCAAATCGCAATGATTGCACAGGGCGATTTTTTAAAGCTTTTGCTTGCCGAAACCAAAGACCGCCAAAATATTTTCAGGGAAATATTTAAAACTGGGTATTATCAGGTTTTACAGGACCGATTAAAGTCTGAGTCTGCAGAACTTTCCCGAGAATATGACAATGCAAAGCTAAGTCTTTCCCAATATGTTTCGGGCATTTTATGCGACGAAAACAGTCTTTTGAGCCTTGAGCTTGATAAGGCAAAGGCAGGAAATATGCTTACCGCCGATATTTTAGCCTTGCTTGATAGGCTTATTTCGGACGATAAAGCTATTAATGAAAATCTTCAAAGCGAGGTTTTCGAAATTGAGAAAAACCTCGAAGCCGTAAACAAAACGATTGCAAGGGCAGAGGAATTTATAAAATCCGAAAAAGAGCTTTCTGTCGCAAAGAAAACACGGGAAGAAAACCTTTTACTTCTTAAAGAGATTTCCGAAAGGCTTAAAGCACTTAAAGAGGCTTCGCCTGAGACTAAAAAGGCACAGGAGGAAATTTCTAATATCAAGCTACAGCTCCCCGAATATGATGCCTATGAAGAGGCAAGGGCAGAGCTAAAAAACCTTTCTGAAAAGCTTTTGAAGGATAAAAATGCAGTAGAGCTTAAAACCCAAACAACAAAGACTCTTCAAAAAACCTCTGACGAACTAAAATGCGAGTTTTCTGCCGTAGCAGATGCAGGCACTAAAAAAGAAAAGCTCCTTAGAGAGGCTGAGCAGTATACAAATAAAATAAAAGAGCTTGACCAACTGATTTTATCCTTTAACCGTCTTAAAGAGCTTAAAAAACTGCTTGAAAATGCACGGCAGAAATACTTGACATCAAGGGAAATGGCAACCTCTTTAAATGATAAGTACAATAAGATGAATAACGCCTTTTTAAACTCACAGGCAGGCATCTTAGCAGAAAATCTTACAGAGGGTCATCCTTGTCCCGTATGCGGCTCTGTCCATCATCCAAAAAAGGCAGAAAAATCTACAGAGGTCGAGTCTGAGCAGACTATTAAAGAGGCAAAAAGGCTGGCGGACGAGGCTCAGAACATTGCCGCCCAAAACAGCCGACAGGCGGGCGAGCTTACGGGAAAGGTTGAAGCGGAAGAGGAAGCCTTAAAAAATAAGACGGCTCTTCTTTTACCCGATACCGATTTCAGTTTGGCAAAAAATGCCGCTGTTTCTTTAAAAGGCGAAACCGAAAGGTGCATACAGGAATTAAAGCAACAAATTGCAAATGAAGATAATAAGCTTTTAAGAAAAACCGAGATAGAACGGCTCATACCTATTACCGAGGAAAAACTTCAAGCCAACCAAAACGAAATATCCCAGCTGGAAAAGAAAATAGCAGCAGAAACCGTTTTAATAAAAGAAAACGAAAATAAGCTTTTCTCACTCAAAGAAAAGCTGCCCTTCCAAAGCAAGGCAGAGGCTGCTTCAAGACTTAACCACCTTAGCTCCTATCTTCAAAAAGCAACTGCCGAGCTTGAAAAAACAGAAAATGAGTATCACAGCTGTGAGAATGGAATTGCGGCACTAAACGGAAGAATCGAACAACTCGAAAAACTATTAAACGAAAAGCCCGATATAGATATCACTCAGCTGAATGAGACGAAACAGCTTTTGCAGGAAAGCAAGGCTTCTTCTCTTTCAAAGCAAAAAACTGTTGGAATCCGTGTAGATAATAACTGCAGGGCAAGGGATAATATCTCTAAAAAAGCGGCTGATATATTAAAGACCGAAGAAAAATGGGGCTGGATAAAGGCTCTGTCCGCTACGGCGAACGGCACCCTTTCGGGCAAGGAAAAAATTATGCTTGAAACCTATATTCAGGCAACCTATTTCGACCGAATAATTGCCCGTGCAAACACAAGATTTATGATAATGTCGGGCGGTCAGTACGAGCTTGTACGCCGACAAACTGCCGACAGTATCGGTAAAAAGAGCGGTTTAGAGCTTGATGTTATCGACCATTATAACGGCTCTGTCAGAAGTGTTAAAACCCTGTCGGGAGGAGAATCCTTTAAGGCTTCCCTTTCCCTTGCATTAGGGCTTTCGGACGAGATTCAGTCCTATGCAGGGGGAATTCAGCTTGACACTATGTTTGTTGACGAGGGCTTCGGCTCGTTAGACGAAGAATCCTTACAGCAGGCAATAAATGCTCTCTACTCCCTATCCGAGGGTAACCGCCTTGTGGGTATTATTTCCCATGTTGCCGAGCTTAAGGAAAAAATCGACAAACAGCTTATAGTGACCAAGGATAAAACCGGCTCAAGCCAAGCCGAAATACGACTGTAAGAAACAAGAGAACAGAATTGTTCTCTTGTTTCTTATTTCCCGTAAAAATTTTTTATAAAAAATTACATCTAATATACCATTTAAAATTATTTTTTCGTCAATATATATTAATATATATTATATATAATATTTATTAAACTTATCATTGAAAAAAGTGAATAACTATGGTATAATAAAACAAATTATGAGATTAAGATAGGGGCAATATTAAAAAAATAAAAAATCTATAATTTTTTATTGATTTTTTGTTCCTGTCAGACCCTATTTATGTCCTATTAACCCTGTTTTATGTCGTGGCGTTTTTATAAAAACCATATTAAAATGTAAATGGATTAAAAAACAAATAAAATAAAGGAGAAAAAATATGCAGATAGAATCTCTTACAGACATCTGGGAAGCCATTTGTCAGGAGCTTAAGAAAAAAATGACCGAAATATCCTTTAATGTTTGGTTTAAGGATCTTCATCTTCTCGAAATACGAAACGGCGAAATTGTTCTGGCTATTTATTCTGATTATAAAAAACAAATTATAGAATCTAACTATATGCATCTTTTAAAGCCCTGCATAATGGAAATTATGGGCATAGATATGGAAATTAAAATAGTTGTAGAGGACGAAAACGGAAAAATTCTTCAAAACACCGTTGCACCTGTAAATTCCTCTTTTGAAGACTCCTTTACCTTCGATAATTTCATTATGGGCTCCTGTAACCGCTTTGCCCACGCGGCATCTATGGCGGTAGCCGATAATCAGCATATTATATATAACCCTCTCGTTATTTACGGTCCTTCGGGTGTGGGAAAAACCCACCTTATGCTGGCAATAAGAAACCGAATTAAAGAAAAATATCCTGAAAAGCGTATTGAATATGTACGCTGCGAGGAATTTACCAGTAATCTTATTGAGGCTATACATACAGGTACTGCCGACCTTTTCAGAAACCGTTTTAGAAATCTTGATGTTCTGCTTATAGACGATATTCAGTTTATTGCAGGTAAGGAACAGACACAGGAAGAATTCTTTAATACCTTTAACGCTCTTCATCAGGGTGGAAAACAGTTGGTATTTACTATGGACAGGCCGCCAAAGGATGTTAAGACCCTTGATGACCGTATCAGAAACCGACTTGAAATGGGCCTTTTTGCCGACATCACTCCCCCCGATTATGAAACCCGTGTGGGAATTATTAAGAAAAAGGCGGAATCTCTTGGTATTTCTATAGAAGAAAATCTTGTTCACTATATTGCAGAGCATATTAAAATGAACATTCGTCAGCTTGAGGGTGTTGTTAAAAAGCTTCAGGCTATAATTCAAATTCAAAATCACACCCCAACTGTAGCCGTCGTTCAGAACATTATCCGCGAGGTGGTAAATGACACCAAGCCAGAGCCTATTAAAATCGAAAAAATAATAGCCGAGGTTGCCAGAACCTATGATGTTTCTGAAAAGGATATAATTTCTAAACGCAAAACTGCCGAGCTTGCAAAGGCAAGACAGATAGCAATGTATATAGCCCGTGAGACTACCGAGCTTTCTTATAAGCCTATAGGAGAAGCCTTTGGAAAGGACCATACTACCGTACTTTATGCAGTAAAAAAGGTTGAATCCTTCCTCCGCGAAAACCCCCACGAGAAAGAGATTATTGACGACATAATAAAAAATCTTAAAACCGATTCATAGCCATTTTATTTTAATATTTAGGGATAAGTGATTAGAGGTGCCTACGGCACAGAGAAAATAATACCTACAAGGAAATTTCCCTAGTACCTGCGACAAAGTCGTCCCTTTTCCCTAACCCACAAATATAATAATCCGCTTTAGCGAGATAAACAAGTTATTCTACATTTTAATGTTAATTAACAGTGATTTATCCACATCGTGGTTAATAACCTTTTTTCGACAGATTTTTTACACATTTTGTTAAATTAATTTTAACAGCTCAAAAATCTTTAGAGATAAGCCTTTAATCCACTTATCAACCTTATTAACAGCCCCTATTAATACTACTGTTTTTTATTGATTTAATTAATTATTTTCGGTTTTCAAAACAGAAAACGAAATTTTTGCAAAAGGAGTTTTACCTATGCTTTTTACGACACAGAGAAGTGAGCTTTTAGATGCCGTACAAAATTTATCACGAATAGTAACAAAAACCAGTCAGCCTGTTTTAGAGGGAATACTTATTTCTGCTGAAAAGGGAAAAATCACCTTAGTAAGCTACAATTTAGAAATGAGTATGAAAAAAGAAATTTATGCTTCCTGCGAGGTTGAGGGAGATATAGTTATTAGTGCAAAGCTTTTAACTGAAATTCTTCGCCGCAGTGACGGAATTTCTGTTACTATCGAAACTGATGAAAGACTTATGTGCCATATCCGTTCGGGAAATGCTGTTTTCGATATTATGGGTATGAGTGCTGAAGATTTTCCCGAAACACCCTCTGTTCCCGAAACAGAAAAAATTTCTATGCCCGGCGGTCTTTTAAAGGAAATGGTAAGGGGAACACTTTTTGCAGTTGCTACCACCGAAGGCTCCCGTCCTATTCTTACAGGTCTTAATATTACCATTGAAGACGGAGTTGCTCAGTTTATTGGTATTGACGGCAGAAGAATGGGTATTAGAAAAGAAAATATAAACTCAAATGTAAACTGTAATTTTGTAATATCGGGCAAAGCTATCGGCGAGGCAGTTAAAATTATTGCAAACGACGATGAAGATATAGAGCTTTATGTTACAAAAATGCTTGTTTCATTCAGAATTGACGGTTATACCCTTGTTTCCCGTCTGCTTGAGGGTGTTTTTGTAAATTATGAAAAGGCTATTCCTAAGGAATTTTTACAGACACTTACTGTTAAAACCCGTGATATTATAGATATTATCGAGCGTATTTCCCTTGTTGTTAATGACAGACTTACTACACCTGTACGCTGTTCTATGGGAAATCCTGTTTCTACCTTTAAGTGTATTTCTGCGGTAGGCTGTGCTACCGATACATATGAAACCGAGCTTTCAGGACCCGAATTTGAGATTGGTATAAACGCACAGTATCTTCTTGATGCTCTTCGTGCAACCGAGTCAGACGAGGTAAAAATGAGCTTTAAGGGCGGAAACGAGGGCTTCCTTATTGAGCCTATCGACGGTGACAGCTTTCTTTATATGATAATGCCGATGAGAATAAAATAACATTTGCTATTTTATTCTCAGGGAAAAGGGAAAGGGGAAAAGGGAAAAGTTCCTTTTACATTAAAAATTATGGAATATAAGAAAATATTTATTAAAGAAGATTTTATCCGATTAGATGCAGCTTTAAAGCTTGCAGGATATGTTTCAACAGGCGGTCACGCTAAAATAGTTATCCAAAACGGTGAGGTTGAGGTAAACGGTGAAACCTGTTTAATGCGTGGAAAAAAGCTTTATAAGGGAGATACAGCCGTTTTTGACGGTATGGGTCTTGTAGTAGATAATGGAAGTTAAAAAGCTTTCAGGAGAGAATTTTCGCAATCTTTTACCATTTTCGGTTGAGTTTTGCACAGGTACAAATGTTATCTATGGAGATAACGCACAGGGCAAAACAAATCTTATAGAGGCTTTGTGGCTTTTTACGGGGGCTAAAAGCTTTCGTACATCAAAGGATGCCGAGATGGTTGCTTTTGGTTATAATAGAGCTTCCCTTTCACTTGATTTTATAAGTGGCGGTATTATGAGGGAGGCTAAAATAAGTATTACAAACAGGCGTAGTGCAGAGCTTGATACAAAAAAGCTTAAATCTGCTGCAGAGCTGGCAGGAAATTTTTGTGCTACTGTGTTTTCACCTGTTGATCTTTCGGTAGTAAAGGACGGTCCTGCTCTTAGAAGACGGTTTATAGACCTTGCAATAGGTCAGCTTTATCCCTCGTATGTTGCGGTGTTAAAACAGTATACCCGTGCAGTCACCCAAAGAAATACTCTGCTAAAGGGTATGGATGGAAAACTTCAAAACACCGAAATGCTGGATATATTTGAAAATGAAATAGCCGAGCTTGGAAAAAAGATAATAGATTACAGGGTTAGATATTGCGAGCGTGTTACAAATAATGCTTCTGATATATATGGAGAGCTTTCTTCTCTTCGTGAAGAGCTAATGGTTGAATATTTACCGTCCTGCCCGTCAGAAGAGCTTTCTGAAAAGCTTTATATTGCCCGTAAAAATGATATATTTTCGGGTATAACCTCGGTGGGTCCACACAGAGATGACCTTGATTTTAAAATTAACGGAATATCTGCACGAAATTTTGGAAGTCAGGGACAGCAGAGAAGTGTTGCGATTGCCTTAAAGCTTGCAGAGGCTAAAACCCTTAAGGATATTACGGGAGAACAGCCTGTTGCTATTCTCGATGATGTAATGAGCGAGCTTGACCCTGCAAGACAGTCTTTTATTCTTAACCATATCAAGGATTGGCAGGTATTTATAACCTGCTGTGATAAAGCAAACGTAAAACCTCTTAAAGAGGGAAAGGTTTTTACGGTTGTTGGGGGAAAAATTAAAGAATAAACTTAAAAAAGTTTAAATATAAAAAAATATATTTTCTCTGATAATATCTATATATGGAGGTAATATTATGAATTTTGAACAGCTTAAAAACCCACCTAAAAAATACCGTCCTGCTCCTTTTTGGAGCTGGAACGAAAAGCTCGATACCGAGGAAACAAAAAAACAGGTTAGAAAGATGGATGAAGCAGGTCTTGGCGGATATTTTATGCACGCCAGAGGCGGTCTTCAGACCGAATACCTTTCTGACGAATGGTATGATAATGTTCTTGCCGCCTGTGATGAGGGCGAAAAGACCGAGATGCTTTCCTGGGGCTACGACGAAAACGGCTGGCCCTCAGGATTTGGCGGAGGTTTTGTTAACGGTCTTGGAGAAAAATATCAGCAGAAATATATCCGCTGTTCTATAACCGATGCCCCTGTTAACACAGAACATACCGTAATAAATATTCCAAGAGAGGGAAAAAATCTTCATTTCTACTATGAAGTAAACCCCTTTTATGTTGATACCCTGTCAAAAGAGGTTATTGCCGAGTTTATTCGCGTTACACATAAGGCATATAAGGACACAATGGGCGAAAAATTCAGCAAAATGAAGGGATTTTTCACCGACGAGCCTCAAATTTCACGAAACGGCTTTCCTTGGAGTCTTATTTTAGAGGATGAATATAAAAACCGCTTTGGCGAAGAGCTCAGCCCCCTACTTCCCGCTCTCTTTTTCAATGAGGGCGATTACCGCCGCGTCCGTTATAATTATTGGTCGCTGGTGCGTGACCTTTTTGCTGAAAGCTTTATGAAGCAGATAGGCGAATGGTGTAGTGAAAACGGCTCTGCCCTTACAGGACATATGGTAATTGAAGAATGGTTCGGCCACCATATACTTTCAAACGGTGCTTGTATGCCCCAGTATGAGTATATGCATATTCCCGGAATGGACCATTTAGGCAGAAGTATTGCTAATCTGCAGACCGAGATGCAGCTAACCTCGGTTGCTAACCAGCTTGGTAAAAAGCAGATACTTTCCGAAACCTTTGCACTTTGCGGTTGGAATGTAAGCTTTGAAGAGCTTAGAAACATCTATGAAAATCAGATGGTTCACGGCGTAAATTATCTTTGCCAGCATTTAGAGGGCTATTCTCTCCGCGGAATCCGTAAAAGAGATTACCCTGCATCCCTTTTCAGTCATCAGCCTTGGTGGAGTGACTACCGCGTATTCAACGATACGGTCAGCCGTATAGGAATGCTTATTGCAGAGGGTAAAATAGATTATGAAGTTTTAGTTCTTCATAACATCGAGTCGGGTTGGACCACCCTTAAGGACACCTTAACAGATGGCAAATATACCGACATCGACAAGGTTGATACCGACTATTGGTGCCACCGCCTCCATGACGTTATGAACGTTTTAGAAAAAAATCAGATACAATATCATTTGGGCGACGACCGTATTATGACCCGTCACGGAAAAATAGAGGACGGCAAAATAGTGGTTGGAACTCAGAAATACTCCCTTGTTATAGTTCCTGCCTGTGAGACCTTGGGCGAAACCGCACTTAAACTCCTTACCGAGTTTAAAAAGAATGGTGGAAAGATAATTTTTGTTGATAAGGTTCCCGAGTATGTAGCAGGAATTAAAAGCAACGGCTTTGAGTCCCTTGCTGATAATGTAACTCCTTTAGCAGAACTTGCAAACAGTATTCCCGACAGGGTAAGAAAGGCAACGGTTTCTGCAAGCGGTGGAGAGAATTATTTCCTCAACCTTCTTGTTCGCGAATTTGACGACCGTGCAATGTACTACATACACAATCGCCACGGTTTAGGTCAGTCGGTAAGTGTAACCCTTAAGGGTAAAAGTGCAAGCCTTTACGATCCCGTTTCGGGCGAGGAAAAGCAGGTAGAGTTTGTTAAAAACGGTGAAGAGCTTAATGTATCCTTAAATATTGAGGCAAGAGGTTCTGCGGTGCTGTTTGTTTACGATGATGACCGTGCAAAGCCCCTTACCGAAAAGAAGAAGGCCCTTGCACCTATTACCGAAAAGCTTATGGGTGAATGGGAGATAACCTCAGATGATGATAATATCCTCACCCTTGACTATTGCGATTTGTATTTTGAGGGCGAGTGTGCAGGAAAAAATATTCCCATAAGCGATGTTCAGGAAAAGGCTCTTGCCTTCGGCAAAAAGGTAAAAACCGAGGTAGTATTTAAGTTCAACATTAAGGAAAAAGCCTTCTCCCGTATGCGACTTGCAGTTGAGACCCCCGAAATTTTCGATATTAAGGTAAACGGCAAGACAGTTGAAAAGAAGGTTCTGGGTTACTTCCACGACAAGGCATTTAACCTTATTGACATTGCACCTTATGTAACAGAGGGTGAAAATGAGATAAGCCTCACCTGCGACTTTGTTCAGAGTGACAGGGTATATGATATGGCTGAAAAATCCCTCATCTTCGAGTCGGAAAAGAATAAGCTTTTCTACGATATGGAGATTGAAGCGGTTTATATTACAGGCGATTTCGGGGTAGAATCCGACAAGCCGTTTACAGATTTACCTAATAGAGGAATTCTCACCGAAGGAAATTTCTCTATAGTAAAACAAAACAAGACAGTAACCGTTGGTGCTGTCGCACAGCAGGGCTATCCCTTCTTTGCAGGAAAGATGACCTTTAAAAAGAAGGTTAATCTTACTGCCGAGGAAGCAAAGAATGCAAGCATTAAATTCTCGAAGCTTTGCTCTAATGTTACCGAGGTAAAGGTAAACTCTAAGGTGGCAGATAAAATTCTGTGGCATCCCTATGAGGCAGATATTTCAGGTCTTGCAAAAGAGGGCGAAAACATCTTCGAGATAACCGTTAAAGGAAATCTCCGCAATATGCTGGGACCCTTCCATTCAAGTATCGGCGAATGTCTTGCCGTAGGACCCGGTGTATTTTTCCACGATTCTCCCATATGGCTCAAGGGTGCTGCAGGAGCACAGGCTGCATGGGTTGACTCATACTGCTTCGTAGAGTTTGGCTTGTTCTTTTAAAAACATATAAAATGATTTATTAAGCTTATTAGCAGTTTATCCCGTATAACGGCGGAACAGGGTTATTTATCCGCCGTTATACGGTAAACCTTATCTTATTACGCTTCCAAAAAGGGAAGGCTGATTTGAAAGGAAATATATGTACTTACACTTAGGTGAAAACACCATTGTTAAAACCAAAGACATAATAGGTATATTTGATATGGATAACACCACCGTTATGAAATCCTCACGCACCTTTTTAAATAAGGCTGAAAAGGAGAAACGGGCGGTGACTGTATCTTACGAGCTTCCAAAATCCTTTGTTGTATGTAAAGGAAAAGAGGATAAAAAAACTAAAATTTATATTACTCAGCTATCAAGCGTAACCCTTGAAAACAGATCTAAAACCTTTTTAGGTTATAAATAAAAGTATTCCCTGCTAGAGAAGGCAAAATAGTTATTTAAATATAGATTCTTTTCTAAGGAGAAAAAAATGCCAAATATTAGATGCAGTAATTGTGGTGAATTTGTTCCGAAAGGTGAAAAATACTGTCCCGACTGCGGAATGTCCGTAAACAGAGAAAATGAAAGAGTTTCAGAAATGATGACTAATGCCGAGCTTCATAGTTATATCGGTAAAAACTCTTCAAGATATGTTGATATTTTTTCTAAAAACCGCGGAAAAAGCTTTTTTATAAGCTTTAACTGGGCGGCAGGTCTTTTCGGTGTGGCCTGGCTTTGTTACCGAAAAATGTATAAATATGCGGCCTTGTTTTTTGCAATAAACGTATTGATTTCTACTGTTCTAGCCTGTGGATTTGCTCTTACATATAAAGAAGAGATAAAGGCTTATAAAGAGGTTACAGGGGATTCGGTTTTTTCGGTTATAAGCAATTTAGATATGGTAACCACTGATGATGAAGGAAATATAGTTGTGGGAGCTATTCCAAAAGAGGTAACAGATCTTCAGAAAAAAGCAGAAGATTTTGACTCAAAAGTTTCGGTAATTTTTCTTGCTGTAAATCTGGCTCTTGCCCTATTTGCAGACTGTCTTTATAAAAGGCATATTGAGAAAAATCCCTACAGTTCGGGCGGTGTTTCGGTGCCTGCCTGTATAATAGGAGCTGTTGCGGAGGGAGCAGGAGAATCTGCCGCCGAAACGATGATACTTATCATAATATCCGCACTTATAACATAATATAAGCATTTTAAAATATATTAATTTTTAAATAATTTT
This sequence comes from Acutalibacteraceae bacterium, assembly GCA_045603945.1. Taxonomy (GTDB): domain Bacteria; phylum Bacillota; class Clostridia; order Oscillospirales; family Acutalibacteraceae; genus SFWF01. Next base: position 18,903 of record JAZUNC010000076.1, read on the forward strand.
CTAAGGAGTAGAAAATGGATATTGAAAACACAAACATTCCTGTAACAGGTAGTTATGACGAAAACTCAATTCAGGTACTGGAAGGTCTTGAGGCAGTAAGAAAACGCCCCGGTATGTATATAGGCTCTACAGGTGAAAGGGGTCTGCATCATCTTGTTTACGAGATTGTCGATAACTCTATTGACGAGGCTCTTGCAGGCTATTGTGATAAAATTACAGTAGAGCTTCTTGATGATGGAATTATCAGGGTAACCGACAACGGCCGAGGAATCCCTGTGGGAATAAATCCCCAAAAGGGAATACCCACCGTAACGGTTGTTTTCACCATACTTCACGCAGGCGGTAAGTTCGGCGGAAACGGATATAAGGTTTCGGGCGGTCTTCACGGTGTTGGAGCTTCTGTTGTTAACGCTCTGTCCTCTTGGTTAGAGGTTGAGGTTAAGGACGGAAAGAATGTTTACAAGCAACGCTATGAAAAGGGTAATATTGTAACCGACCTTGATATTATAGGCGATACTACAGATACAGGTACTGTTGTAACCTTTAAGCCCGACCCCTCAATTTTTACAGATACTACTACCTACGATTACGAAACACTTAAAAAGCGACTTCGCGAGCAGGCTTTCCTTAATGCAGGTATACGCATTGAGCTTACAGATAAGCGTACCGATGTATACGAGCCTCAGACCGATGAATTCCACTACGAGGGCGGTATCCGTTCTTATGTAGAATTCCTGCTTGAGGGAATGAAAAAGGAATCCTTAAACAGTGAGGTCATTTATTTAAATACCGTATCTGATGACCAAACGGCAGAAATAGCTCTTTTGTGGTCTACCGCATACGACAGTAAGATAATGTCCTTTGCAAACACCCTATATACCGTTGACGGTGGTACACACGAGCAGGGCTTTAAGCAGGCTCTTGCAAATACCGTAAATAAATATGCCTTTGATTTTAAGCACCTTAAAGAGGGTAACAACCGTCTTAAGGGTGAGGATATTATGGAGGGTATCGTTGCGGTAGTATCGGTCAAGCTTGCCGATGCTCAGTTTGAAAGCCAGACCAAGGCAAAGCTGGGTAATACCTCTATCGGTAAAGTAGTTCGCGACCTTGTAAACGATAAGCTTTACCGCTTCCTTGAAGAGCATCCGCAGGAGGCTAAGATAATTATTGATAAGTCAATAGCCTCTTCAAATGCCCGCGAGGCGGCGCAAAAAGCCCGCGATGCATCACGAAACAAGGCAGGCATAGGCTCTAAGACCCGTATGCCCGAAAAACTGACCGACTGTATTTCAGATGACCCCACCAAGACAGAAATTTATATCGTCGAGGGTGATTCTGCAGGCGGTTCTGCGGTTGAGGGAAGAAACTCTACCTATCAGGCAATCCTTCCTCTTTGGGGTAAAATGCTTAACGTTGAAAAAGCTCGTGACGACAAGGTTTACGGAAACGATAACCTCACACCTGTTATTGTGGCTTTAGGTACAGGAATAGGAGAAAACTTCAATATTGAAAAGCTCCGTTACGATAAAATAGTTATTATGGCCGATGCCGACGTTGACGGTAGCCATATCAGAACACTTCTGCTGACCTTCTTCTTCCGTTATATGCCTCAGCTTATTGAAACAGGTCACATCTATCTTGCTCAGCCGCCCCTTTACAGAATTTCAAAGGGCAAACAGCACTTTGATGTGTTTACCGATGAGGAAAAGGCAGAGGTTATAGAGCGACTTGGCGGAACAGCCGATGTTCAGCGTTATAAGGGTCTTGGTGAGATGGATCCCGACCAGCTTTGGGAAACCACACTCGACCCCGAACGCCGCACCTTCTTGCGTGTAACAATGGCAGATGCCGAGCTTGCAGATGCTACATTTACAATGCTTATGGGTGATGAAGTAGAGCCTCGCCGTCAGTTTATTGAAGATAATGCTCAGTTTGCAACTGATTTGGATATTTAAGAAAGGGAGGAGATAAAAATGGCTAAAAAACCTGAAGAAAAACGCTGGCCCGAATCAAGCGAAACCAATATTGTGCCGGTAGAAATCACAGATGAAGTAAAATCAAGTATGCTGCAGTATGCCATGTCGGTTCTTGTAGGCCGTGCCCTTCCCGACGTGCGTGACGGACTTAAGCCCGTTCACAGAAGAATTCTTTACACCATGTACGAAAACGGACTTACCCCCGAAAAGGCATACCGTAAGTGTGCCGATACGGTAGGTTCGGTGCTGGGTCGTTATCACCCCCACGGTGACAGCTCGGTTTATGATGCAATGGTGCGTATGGC
>JAZUNC010000077.1:0-3218 GCA_045603945.1 Acutalibacteraceae bacterium
AGCCCCACGAATACCCTCGCGGATATTATGGGCTACTCGCCACACGCTCAGCTTATTATTTTCATAGGATTCTATTTCAAATGTTCTGCAGGAAAAATAACGACCGTTTCCGAAATTATAGGACTTATATCTGTCGGTAGGCTTTTCAAAAACAACGGTTGCGATAATTTTATCCCCAGGCAAAGCCGAAAGAAAACTAAGCATTGTGGCATCAACCGTTATGCTATTAGCCGCATCGTTTGTGCTGGATTCTATTTTAACGGTATATCGGCTGAAATTGTCAGCATTGCTGAGAATGCCTGTAACTGTGCCCTGTATCTCAGCGGTCCTTCCGATAAGCTTAGCATTTGTTTTTTCAACATAGGTCATAAGTGTAGTAACCCTTACTATCAGGGCAACAAAAATAAGGGCGATAAGCACGCCCTTAAGTGTTTTTTCGCGGTTTCGCACCGTCAAGATTATTATAATAAAAGCCGAAACCGAAAGAAATAATCCCACCTCAAAAGCTCCGACACTAAGAGATATAAAGGAAGCTACAAGTGCCGAAACTCCTATAAGAAGAAATGGTCTTGTCATTATTTAAAAAACAGTGGTAGAGGTTCGAGATAAATAATGTCGGTACGGTCAGCAGCATCTCCCTCGGCAAGCACCGCACAAGCTCCCGCCTCTATTCCGCCTGCCTTAGAGAGCAGGTCACGAATGGAGGCCAAAGATTCGCCTGTGGAAATAACGTCGTCCACAATAAGTACCTTCTTACCTTTTATAAGACTTGCCTCATCTTCACCGAGGTAAAGATGCTGTTCACGCTGGGTGGTTATAGAATGAACAGTTACCTCAATAGGTCTGCCCATATACACCTTTGTTCCCTTGCGTGCTACCACATAGGGCTTCCCCGACTGACGGGACATCTCATAGGCAAGGGGTATGCTTTTTGCCTCGGGTGTAAGGATATAATCAAACTCGGGAACCTTACGGAGAAGCTCGGTTGCTGATGCAACCGTGATTTCGGTATCTCCGAAAAGGATAAATGCGGCAATATCAAGGGTGTCGGACACGGGGAAGAGTTTAAGATTTCTCTGAAGTCCTGCGATTTTCATAGTATAAAATTCTGACATAATATTTTACCTTCTTTGCGGCACGTCGAGAACGTCGCGCCCTACATTATTAAACAAGTTTTAGCCTGGAGGCCAAGCTAAGTTTCTTCTTGCCAGCAAATGGAAATGTATGTGACCTACGGTTTGTCCGCCGTCCTCACCGCAATTATTTACAACGCGGAAGCCCTTTTCCAAACCTTCCTGCTTTGCTATTTTAGCTACAGCCTCAAAAACCTTAGCGATTAGACGGCTGTTTTCTGCGGTAATATCTGCGGCAGACTTAATATGCTCTTTAGGAATGATTATAGCGTGAAAAGGTGCCTGAGGGTCAATATCTGCGAAAGCGTAAACGGTATCATCCTCATAAATCTTTGTGGAGGGTATCTCACCTGCGGCTATCTTACAAAATAAACAATCCATATTATTCTCCAATCATATCTGCGATAATATCCTTAGCGGCAGCTACTGCTTCTGCAGCCTTAGCTATATCCTTACCGCCCGCCATTGCACTGTCGGGCTTGCCGCCACCGTTACCGCCTGCAATCTTTGCAACCTCACGGACGATATTTCCTGCATTTGCACCCTTGGCTATAGCCTCGGCACCTGCGGCAGCACAGAAGGTAAGCTTTTCGCCGTTTACTGCGGCAAAAAGACAAACGGCTGCAGGATTATCTCCCTTAACCTGATCGCACATTGAACGTAGCTCGTTAGGCTGAGTACCGTCAAGCTGAGCTGTGATTATCTTAATTCCGTTTTTCTCTGCGGCACTGCTCATCATATCCGAAATTTTAGAGCCTGCAAGCTTAGCCTCTAAAGCCTCTACCTTTTTGCCTGTTTCCTTAAGTTCGTCGGCAATCTGACGGGCTTTATTTGCGATATCCATTACATTTGCACTCTTAAGTGCGGCAGCGGTATTATCGATAATAGCCTTATAGCTATTAAGAACTCCTAAAACATTAGCTCCCGTAACAGCCTCGATACGGCGAACGCCTGCGGCTACAGAAGATTCGGAAACTATCTTGAAAAGACCGATTTTAGCCGAGTTGTTTACATGGGTACCTCCGCAGAACTCTATCGAGAAATCGTCAGCCGCAACAACGCGTACCATATCTCCGTACTTTTCACCGAAAAGTGCCATAGCTCCAAGCTTTTTAGCCTCTTCTATAGGCATTTCCTCATTCATTACGTTAATGCCTGCAAGTATCTTCTCGTTTACGAGAGTTTCTACTGCGGCAAGCTCCTCTGCTGTAAGTGCAGAAAAATGAGTAAAGTCAAAACGGACAACCGCCTCGTTTACAAGCTGGCCTGCCTGCTCGACATGAGTGCCGAGCACGCTTCTGAGAGCTGCCTGTAAAAGGTGAGCCGCTGTATGGTTACGGCGGATAGCGTTTCTTCTGTCAACATCAATAACCGCTTCAACGGTATCTCCAACCGAAACAGTGCCTGTTTCCACTTCAACCATATGGGTGAATATATCGTTTGCTTTGGTGGTGTTATCTACCTTTAGGGTGCAGGTTGCAGATTTGATGATACCTGTATCTCCTACCTGACCGCCGCCCTCACCGTAGAAAGGTGTCTTGTCAAGAACAACAATAGCCTTATTACCCTCTGATGCCATATCAGTAAGTTCTCCGTCTACGGCAATTGCAACCACCTTTGCGGTGCAAGAATTTTCGGCATAGCCTATAAACTCGGTTTTAGCTACACCCTCAAAAGAGATTCCGTCGCTCTTCCAGCTTTCTCCATCGGAGGCTTTGCGTGCGGTACGGGCACGGTTACGCTGCTCTTCCATAAGACCCTTAAAGCCATCCTCGTCAACGGTCATACCCTTTTCAGCAAGAATATCTACAGTAAGGTCAAAGGGGAAGCCGTAGGTATCGTAAAGCTTAAATGCATCCTCACCCGAAAGCATACCGCCATCCTTAGTAAGCTCCTCCAGCATAGACAGACCGAGGTCGATGGTCTTTGCAAAAGCCTTTTCCTCATTGGAGATGACCTTTAAAATAAATTCTTTACGGTCAACAAGCTCGGGGTAGGCATTTTTATTTTCCTCAATAACCACCTCTACCATTTCGGGTAGGAAGGCACGGGTAATGCCTAAAAGTCTTCCGTGACGTGCGGCAC